>DASSUE010000181.1:0-20524 GCA_035707305.1 Gemmatimonadales bacterium | reverse complement strand
GTCATGGGCAGCAACCCCACCAGCGCGTCGCCCCGGGGTCCGGCCGTCAGGCGCTTGGCCACGACGATATACTCGGTTCCGCGGCGCGTTTCCAACGCCACTCGGAGTCCGCGACGAGCAGCGAGCTCGAGCTGGTCCATGCGGTCGGCGGTCCAGCGGATGGGCACGGCGCGGTCAACGTCGCTCGAGCGTGCGGACGACCCTCACCGTGCCCACGGGCTCAGCGACCAACCGGCCGATCGTAACCGCGCCGGCCACTCCCCCCTCCACCAGCGCCTCATGGAGGGGCGCCTCGTTCTCGGGTGGCACCGCGAGGAGCAATCCACCCGACGTCTGCGCGTCCACGGCGAGCCAGCGGTCGGTCTCGCTCAGATCCTCGGCCCACACGACACGCCCCTCCGTCGCCTCGAGATTGCGGCGTGTGCCTCCGGGGATAAAGCCGCGGGCCGCCAGGTTTCGGGCGTGGGCCAGCACCGGTAGCGTATCGTACGCCACCTCGGCGCCCACCCGGCTCGCGTCGCAGATCCGAAGCAGGTGACCCAGGAGCCCGAACCCCGTGACGTCGGTGGCCGCGCTGACGCCCACCTTGAGCGCGGCCTGCGATGCGGCCGCGTTCAGAAACGTCATCGAACGAACCGCGTCCACCATGCCCGCGTCCAGCAGGGCGTCGCGCTTGAGAGCGGTGGCGAGAATGCCCGTCCCCAGCGGCTTGGTGAGTACCAACGCGTCGCCCGCGCATCCGCCAGCGTTGGTGAGCATTCGATCGGGATGCACCTCGCCGATGACGGCCATGCCATACTTCGGCTCGGGGTCGTCGATCGAATGGCCGCCCACGATGAGGCAGTTTGCCTGTCTCGCGATGTCCGCGCCACCCTTCAACACTTCCGCCAGCATATCGAGCGGCAGCGTCTCACGGGGCCAGCCGACGAGGTTCAACGCGAACAGCGGCGTTGCCCCCATGGCGTACACGTCGCTCAGGGCGTTCGCGGCAGCGATCGCCCCCCACGCGCCCGGGTCGTCCACGATGGGCGTGAGAAAGTCCACTGTCGCCACGAGCGCGCGGGCGTCCGTCAACCGGAACACCGCCGCATCGTCACCTGTCGCGGCATCGACGAGGACGCGGGCGTCCTCGACCGTGGGTAAGAAGCGCAGGACCTGCGCCAGCTCGCGTTCGCCGAGTTTACACGCTCAACCGGCGCCGTGAGAGAGCGACGTAAGACGGATGCGCGGCCGCTGATCGGAGGGAGGGTTGGTCATAGAGAAGTGACGAGTGACGAGTGACAATCGACAAGTGTGAGTGACCAGGCCTTTAAGCATACAGCCGAACTACTCGGCCGGGCCACGGTTCACCCGTCACGTGTCAAGTGCATCGTCACCAGGTCTTCCTAATCGAATCCGCGGACAGAAGACGGCCGCGCACCATCACCCGCTCTACTCGTCGGGTATTCCTGATGTCGGCCAGCGGATCGGCGGCCAGCACCACCAGGTCGGCCGCCTTGCCGGCAGCGATCACGCCGAGCGAGTCGACCCCAAGCAGTGCGGCCCCCGCCGTCGTGGCCGCGGCGAGGGCGTCGCTGGGGGTCAGTCCCGCCTCGACTAGCAGCTCCATCTCGCGATGCTCGCTGAAGCCGGGGGTGAGGAGCTGGTTGGCTGCATCGGTTCCAGCCGCGATCACGCCCCCGGCGCGCCTGAACTCGCGGAGGAAGCGATTCTGATTCGGCCTCCCCTGTCGAAACGCCGCCAGGTCGGCTGCCGTCCACCCGGCGCGCTCGATCATGCCCCGCACGTTCCATCGCTCCTGCTCCGCCCGCGGAACGGCTGCCAGCTCTGGGTGGCCGGTAATGGCCGGATCGTCGAGTCGGCTGAAGGTCTCGTGGAGAATGAGGGTGGGAATGAGGACGATCTGCTGACCCGCCAAGTCACGGGCGACCCGCGCCAGGGCGCTGGAGTCGAGGCCGGCCCAACCGCGCTCAAATGCGGTCCACCCCGGCCAGAAGCCGCGGTAGTGGGCGCTGTAGAAGCCGGCCGCGTCCCCCGCGGCTTCGGGAACGCCGCTCAGGTGCTCGATGGCCCCGACGCCGATCCCCGCGGCGGTGATCGCATCGGTGAGCCCCAGGTGTCCCGTCACCTTCAGGTTGAAGGTGTTGGCCTCGTCCACGATGGCGCGCAGCAGCGACGCATCGACGCGGGTGTAGACCTTGATGAAATCCACCCCGGCAACCGAGAGCCGATCCACAGCTTTGCGTGCGTCGGAGGCGTCGTCGACCCCGATCGCGTCAGGGTACGTGGTCGGGCGCCCGTCGATCATCGCGCCCGCGGAGTAGATCCGCGGGCCATCCAGCTCGCTGGCCGCGGCCCGCTGTCGCAACGTGAGAATCGTATCCTGCGCACCGTGCACGTCGCGCACAGTGGTGACGCCCCACGCTAGGTATCGATTCAGCGCCCAGGGAGCGACATGGCCGTGCGCGTCGATGAGCCCGGGCACGATCCATTTGCCGGTGACGTCGACTTGCGTAGTGCGGTCAGGGAGGGCAAATCCGTTCTTGGACGCGATGGCCTCGATCCTCGCGCCCCGGACCACGACCACCGCATCCGCGCGCGGCGGCCCGCCAGTCCCGTCGAGAACAGTCGCGCCAACCAGCGCCACCCCGGTGGGAGCCTTGTCGCCGCAGGCCGCGAGCGCCGCGAGGAGCGCGGCGGGGCTAGCGCGGATCGCTCGACGTATGGTCGTGAACAATCTTCCACCCTTCTGCGCCGCGCTGCATCACCAATGTGAACGGACCGCTCGATACCGTGGCGCCGTCGCGAGCCAGCACGTACCGCGCGGTCACGAGGGCAAAATCCCGCCCCAACTGGCGCGCCTGCACGTTCTCGAATCGGAGACTGTCCCGCTGCGCGCCCTCGCGGAACCGCGGCGCGTAATGTGCGCGGATCCAGGCGTACCCGCGCTCGACCCGCCCGCCCGACACGAAGCCGGTCAGGCTGTCGCCGGCATAGTCGGCCATGAAGCCGTCGAGATCGCCTCGGTTCCAGTCGGCCGCAGCCCGGTCGAACTGGGCGGTGAACACCGGCACCAGATCGTCGAGGGGTTGCGACCCGCAGCCAGCCTGGAGTAGCGCAAGCGCGAGCACCGGCGGGGCCGTGAAAGTGCGAACGGACATGGCGGCTCGGGATGAAAGTCGCTGAAAGGTTGGCCAACCCCGCCGGACGATGCAAGGTGCCGGGCGGCACCTGCTATGTTACCCGCGATGGAGGGTCAAACGAGGTGAGCCAGCAGCCGATCTCCGCCTACGGATTGATTGGAGACATGCGCACGGCGGCCCTGGTGGGGCTCGACGGCGCCATCGATTGGTGCTGCTTGCCGAGGTTCGACAGCGGCAGCGTATTCGGCGCGCTACTCGATCCTGAACGGGGCGGCAGCTTCTCCATCCGCCCCGCCGGCTCCTGGACCTCCACCCAGCGGTATCTGCCGCGCACCAACATTCTGGAGACCACCTTCACTGCCGAGGGTGGCGTGGCGACGGTCACCGACTTCATGCCGGTGAGTGAGGACGGCCGGCCGCATGGACAGCATCCCGAGATCCATCGGCGCGTACGCTGTACCCGGGGACGGATCCGGATGCGCGTCGCGTTCATGCCCCGATTCGAGTACGCCGCGCGCACCACGCGGTTGGAGAGTCTGAAGGCAGGGATCTTCGCCAGCGACCGGACCGACCAGGTTCTGACGCTGGCGAGCGCTCATCCCTTCCAGTGGTCCATCGCCCAATCGACCGCGGTGACGGAGTTCGACATCGACCGCGGCGACGAGCGGTGGCTGGTCCTGCGGTACGACGACGACGACATCCATCCGGTTGACCGCTACGAAAGCGCGCTCAAGCTCGAGGTCACCGAGGCCTTCTGGCAGCAGTGGTCGGCGGGGGTAAAGTACGGCGGGCCATGGCGTACCATGGTCAAGCGGTCGGCCCTCGCGCTCAAACTGCTCACCCACGTGGAAACCGGCGCCATCATCGCCGCGCCGACCACCTCGGTGCCGGAGACGATCGGCGGCAGCCGCAACTGGGACTACCGCTTCGTCTGGCTCCGGGACGCGGCATTCACCCTCGCCGCTCTGGCCGCCGTCGGCCATCAGCGGGAGGCCGATGCCTTCATGCGGTTCCTCAAGAAGGTCTGCCGCCACGAGGGGGGCGGACACCTCCAGATCATGTACGGCATCGACGGGCGGCGCGACCTGGTCGAACGCCACCTCGACCATCTCACCGGCTATCGCGGCTCGCAGCCGGTCCGGGTGGGCAATGGCGCGGTGGGCCAGCTTCAGCTCGACGTGTATGGGGAGGTGCTCGAGACCGCCGACCTGTGGCGGCGCGACCACCAGATGACAGAGGGCACCTGGCGGGTGCTTCGGGGGCTGGTGGACTGGGTCAGCCTTAATTGGCAGCTGCCCGATTCGAGCATCTGGGAGGTGCGGGGCGAGACCCGCCACTATGTGTTCAGCAAAGTGATGAGCTGGGTCGCGCTCGACCGCGGCATACGAATGGCCGAAGAGCTCCGCCTCGAGGGCGACGTGACGGGTTGGCGCAAGGCGCGGGAGACGTTGTTCGCCGAGATCATGACCCGCGGCTGGAGCGAAGCCAAACAGTCGTTCGTGCAGGCCTACGATTCGGAAGCGCTGGACGCCGCCGCACTCGCCATCCCCATGGTGCGCTTCCTTCCGTGGGAGCATCCCCGCTCCCGTTCGACGGTGCGCGCCATCGCGCGGGAACTGACCAGCGCGGACGGAGAGCTGGTGTACCGTTATCGCGAGCCCGATGGACTCGAGGGGGAGGAAGGCGCTTTCTCGATCTGCACGTTCTGGCTGGCGCAGGGATTGGCCATGATCGGCGAAGTGGACCGGGCCGAGCGGGTGGTCGAGCGGATGCTGCGCCACGCGAACCACGTTGGTCTGTTCTCAGAGGAGATTGACCCGCACACGGGCGAGTTCCTGGGCAACTTTCCGCAAGGGTTCACCCACATCGCGCTCATCAATTGCGCCCTGGCCATCGCAGAAGCGGCCGAGCGCCGGAAAGCCAAACGCCCCGCGTAGCGCGGGGCGTGGGGGTCGGCGCAACGCTCAGCGACGCCGCCGGCTGGTCTTCCTTGCGGTCTTCTTTGCCTTGCGAGCCCGAGGGCGCGCGGGTCTCCGAGCGCCCTTCTTCGCCGACTTCTTCCCTGCTTTCCGAGCGGCCTTGCGAGCCGACTTCTTGGCTGTGGCCTTCTTGGCTTTTCGGGCGGGTTTCCGGGCGGCGGCTGCTTTCTTGGGGGATTTCTTCCTGGCCGGAGCTGCTCGCCGGGGAGCGGCGGTGGCCGCGGGGCGTGCCGCGCTGCTGGCCGGGGCCGCCGGCGAGCCCGCGGGGGCCGGTGCGGGCGGGGTGGGTGGTGGCGGCGGCGCGGGTTCGTTCGCGAGCGGCATCGGATCCATCCAGCCCGAGCCGGACCAGCCCAGTTCCATATTGTGCATCGCGGCCATACAGGGCGTCCTCCTACGCGGATGCGGCGGGAACCCGCCGCCGGTGTTGAGGCGCGAATGCGCCTGCGGAATTGCTGCTTATAAGTTGCATCGCGCGATAGCTTCTGCAAGGCTCGTTCTGCGAGCATGCGGCTGCTATTTTTCGCCCTCACACCGCTTACGACGGGACCACCCCACCGTGTCGGCTTCAACCCGTGCTGCGGCTTTCGCATTGCTGGCCCTCGGCACGTGCCCGGTCGGTCCACTCACCGCCCAGACCGTGGCCGAGGTACAGGTCACACCCGAAACCATGACCCTGGCCGTGGGCCAGAAGCAAACGCTTTTTGCGGCCGCCTTCGATCGTCAGGGCAATCTTATCTCCAACGCTCGCTTCACCTTCCGGAGCTCCGATACGACGATCGCGCGGGTGGAGCCGGACGGAGTGGTGGTGGGTCTCGCCCCGGGACTGGCCCGGGTGGAGGCCCGGGTCCAGACCCGCCGAGGATCGCTCGCAGTACTTGTCACCGGGCCGGGCGGCGTGGGAGGCGCGCCTGGCACCACCAGCCTCGAAGGCGTCACGCTCACCGTCGAGCCGGCATCGCTCCGCCTCCTGCCGGGTGAAACCGTGCGGCTGGTGCCTCAGGCGGTCACCGACAACGGGAACATCGGCGATCCCGGCGTCGTGACCTGGAAGTCGTTGCGGCCCGACCTGGCTCGGGTCGACAGCACTGGCTTGGTCACCGGCATCGCCGATGGGCGGACCATCATCCAGGTCGCGGCGGCCAACGGGCTGATGGCCACCGCGCCGGTGGAGATCCAGGCAGCCGAGGTCGTCCTGTCCAAGCGGCGGATCGCGCTGTCGCCCGATGGACTCGATACCCTTCAAATTCAGGTCCCATCTCAGAACGACCGTGTGCCGGCTTCGGGCGCCGAATGGGCGTCGAGCGATTCGTCGATCGTGCGCGTGGGACCCACCGGCATCGTGCAGGGCGTGCGTTCGGGAAAGGCCGAGATCGTCGCCCGCGGTTACGCGCAGGAACTTCGAGCGTCGGTCGTGATCTACCCGACGCCAGCCAGCGTCATCCTCACCCCGCGTCCCGGCACCACGCCGATCCCGGTCCCACTGGGGCAGTCGCGCCGTATCGTGGCGGTGGCGCAGGCCGCGGATTCATCCCCAATCCCGGAGGCGCGGGTGCAATGGGAGGTCGCGGACACGTCCATCGCGGTCTACGATCCCGCCACGGGTGAGCTGACCGGCCGCGGCTTGGGTACCTCGAGTCTTACGGCCAAAGTCGCCGGCTTCCAACCGGCCTCCTGGGCGTTCACCGTGGTGCCCAACCGGATGCGCCTGGAGCGGGCCCGGATCGGACTCACGCCCGGGGCCCGGAGATCCGTGAAGGCTTTATTGGTGGACCAGGACGACCGCGTGGTGGGTCCGGCGGAGCAGCTGTCGTGGTCGAGCGACCGGCCAGTGGTCGCATCGGTCGCAGCATCGGGCGAAATCACGGCCGGGCGGATCGGCCGCGCGGTCGTCACCGCGGCGACACCGTGGGGCGTGTCCGCCAAGCTCGACGTGTTCGTCACCGGCGATCTCGTGCTGGCCTCGAGCCGCGGCGGACCGGTGGGCATCTGGCAGACACGGTTGTCCAGCCTCGACACGCTCCTCCCTGTGCTGGTCGACAGCATGTCCAACCTGCAGCCGGCCCTGTCGCCCGACCGCACGCGGATCGCGTTCAGCTCCAATCGGGGCGACCGCGACGGCAACTTCGACCTCTTTGTGATGGACGCCGATGGTAACGACATCCGGCGACTCACTACCGAACGCGGTGCCGACGGCGAGCCGGCATGGACGCCGGCGGGCGACAGCCTGGTCTTCACCTCCGCCCGCGACGGTGCCCCGCAGCTCTACGTGATCTCGGCGGACAGCGGGCCGGCCCGTTCCCTCACCAAGGGGGCAGGCGGAAACCAAACGCCGGCGGTTTCGCCCGACGGCCGCACGGTGGCGTTCGTGTCGCTTCGCGACGGCGCGCCCCGGGTGTACCGCATGGGGCTCGATGGCGCCGGCGTGGCTCGGTCAGGAACCGGGGCGCTGAAAGAGGGCGCGCCGACCTTTCTCCCGGGAGGCGAGCTGCTCTACGGAGTCGAGCGCTCCCGTAACTCCCGCGAGTGGCGTGTACTACGAGCTGGCGCCGGAGCTCCCGCACCACTGTTCGATACCGAGCATCCGCTGTCCACGTTGTCCGTCTCGCGCGACGGAAGCCGGATCGCGTACGTCACGGTACGGGGAAACCGGCCGGAATACCGCGTCTTTCTGCGGCCGCTGGCCCCGCCCGCGCCTCCGGTACCGCTCCGACCCCGCCAAGGCGAGCAGGTGTCGAGCGCCAGCTTCTGATGCGCGCGCTCGCGCTCGGCGCCGTCGGCGGCATCGAGCAGTTGGCGGTGCGCGATCTGTCCGAGCCCACCGTGCAGCGCCCCGACGACGTTCGGATCAAGGTCCGAGCTGCCGCGTTCAACCATCTCGACGTCTGGGTCGCGCGAGGCCTTCCCGGGCTCGAGCTCTCGATGCCCCACATCGTCGGGTCTGACGCCGCCGGGGTCGTGGACGCGATCGGCACCGCGGTTGAGAGTGTCGCCCCCGGCGACCGCGTGATGATCAACCCCGGCCTCTCCTGCCGTGCATGCGACGCCTGCCTGAGTGGCGACGAACCGCTCTGTCGCGACTTCCGGCTGCTCGGCGAGCATGTTCCCGGTGCCGCAGCCGAGTACGTCGTGGTACCGGAGACGAATGTCGCCCGGGTCCCGGAGGGGATGCCGTGGGACCGCGCGGCGGCGTTCTCCCTCGCGACCCTCACGGCCTGGCGGATGCTGACGAACCGGGCGGCACTCCGGGCAGGAGAAACGGTGCTCATCTGGGGCATCGGGGGCGGCGTGGCCCAGGCGGCGCTCCAGATCGCGAGGCTGCTAGGCGCGTTCACGATCGTCACCAGCGGCACACCGGCGAAGCTCGCGGCGGCCCGGGAGCTGGGCACGGACGCCGCCGTGAACCATTCCAACGAGGACGTCGTCGCGGCGGTCCGCAAACTGACCGGCGGGCGCGGCGCCGACGTAGTGGTGGACAGCGTGGGCCAGGCAACTTGGGATACGTCGCTCCGTGCGCTCCGGCGCGGCGGTCGCCTGGTCACGTGCGGCGCTACCAGCGGCCCGTCGGTGTCGCTCGATATCCGGCGGGTGTTCTGGCACCAGTGGTCCTTGCTTGGCTCCACGATGGGAAGCCGTCGCGAGTATCGCGAGATCGTGCGGCTCGCCGGACGCGGTCGGCTCTGGCCGGTGGTTGACCGCGTGGTCCCGCTCGCGGACGCCGTCGATGCTCTCCGCCGGCTCGCGGCGGGGGAGCAGTTTGGCAAACTCGTCATCGAGGTGGCCACGTGAACGAGCTGTGGGAGCGCCTGCTGGCCGGCACCCAACAGGTCGGCATCCTGGTCCCGGCTCTCGCCGGTGCGGTGCTGATCCTCCTGACCGGCTACTTCCTTGCGCGACAGATCCAGCGCTGGGCCGACGACACGCTGAAGCGGCTGGACTTCAACAAGATGGCCCATGCCGGCGGACTGGACGAGGTGGTCGAACGCACCGGGTCGCGCCTCGACCCGGTCCGAGCCCTCGCGAAGCTGATCTTCTGGCTGGTGATGCTGGTCGTGATCCTGCTGGCCAGCACCGCGCTCGGACTCGAGAGCATCAACGAGATGTTCGGGACGATGCTCGCGTTCATCCCGACGCTGATCGCGGCGATCGTGATCGTGATCCTCGGCATGATCATGGGCGAGTTCGTTCGGGGACTGATCCTCGCCTCGGCGGGCAGCGTCGCCGGCGTCCCCACGCTGGCCAAGCTGGCCAAGGCTGCCGTGCTGATGATCGCGATTTTCATGGCGCTGCAGCAGGTGGGCGTCGCGGAGGAGATCGTCACCTCGGCGTTCACGCTGATTCTCGGGGCCGTGGCGCTCGCGGTCGGCCTTGCGTTCGGCCTGGGGAACCGCGAGCTGGCTGGCGAGATTACCCGGCGCTGGTACGAGCAGGGCCAGCGCCGCGACCGGCGGCAGAGCGACAAACCGACCGGTGCGGCGGCGGAGGAACCGCAGCTCCTCGACTAGTGCTCCTTCATCCGGGCCACCGTCCGGCGGTCGCCGTCCTTCGCGATGCCATAGATCGCGCCGTCCTTCCCGAACCCGGCCAGAATCAGGTCGGGCGGGAGCGCGACCGCCCGCTTCCATCTGGTGTCCGGTCCGTAGACGTCGTAGACGTACGTCGTCACGTCGAGCGGACGGGAGCGCTGCAGCCAAACGTCCCCGGCGGGCGATGCGATCGCATTGTCGAACGGGGGCTTGTGCTCCGCGAAGGGCCATCGAAGCGGGAGGGTGTCCGGCAGCCGCCCGCCCGCCTGCGCGCGGATGCGATCCAGCACGCGCGACTTGTCGGCATCGGTCACCGGCACCTGCTCGAACTTCCGGCTATCTCCCCGAATCCACATGCCTCCCGGCGCCCGCCAGTCCACCCGATTCTCCTTCGCTCTCGCGATCCAGACCCGGCCATCCGGCAGCGATCCGAAGAGATCGTTCGGGCCGAAGATGGTGGCCACCTGCTGCGTCTGCTCGCCGAACCTGGCTTCGCCCAGCGTGGGGGCGGCCAGATTTGCCACGGTGTCGGCCTCGCCGGTTCGGAGCCGAATCCGCACGATGGGGATGCTGTCGGCGGGCCGTGCGGCCACCCCCGGTTCGGGGCTGCCGAACAGTGAGCGATAGTCGCTCTTGTATCCGAATCCCTGATGATCGTAGAACAAGACCGGTGTGGCACCACCGATCGGCGGGATCGACAGGGCGTGCAGCGGCTGCCCCCGCTCGGTCCAAAGAGTCGTTCGGATCGCGGCAAAGTCCACCAACGCAAGTGTATCGCCCGCGAGGTCGGCAACCCAGCCGGGGAACTTGTACGCCGACACGGGCGGGTTCGGGCCCAGCGTGTCGGAATGAACCCCGGCGGTGTCCACTTTGCCCGATGTCAGATCGGCCATCACGAAGTGACGGTCGGCGACAAAGGCGATCCGCCCATCGGCGAGCTCCACGACATTACTGATTTGCCCGAACGTTGCGGGGAGCTTGGCTTCCACCGTCACCCCTTGGGTCGGAATGCTCCCGTCCGCCTTGCCGCACGCCGTCAGGACCGCAGCGCCCAGCCCCGCGCGAAACACCAGGTTCATCACTGACTCCCTTGCTCGATGTCGGAAGGTACGACGTACTGCAGCAGACGAAGCCCCACGCTGTCCGCCTCTACCGCGAGCGCCCGGTCCGCCCCCGCGGCCAGAATACGGCTCGTAGTGGAGATCCGGATCTCGCGGATCAGCTGCCCGCGCCGGTTCAGGACGTGATACCGGCCGGTCGAATCGAACGCCGCTTTCGTTTTCTGCAGCCATACCAGCCCGTCGGCGCTGGTAAACCCGGTCTCGAAGGGCGGCTTGATCGGCGCGAACGGCAGCATCTCGGCGGTGCGCTTGAGCTCCGGTGGGAACGTGCGCACGAACAGCTCGCGATCCGCCTGTGTCACCTCGAGCACGCGATCGGGCAGCGGCTGCCCACGGACGATAGTTCCGTCCTGAGACCGGAAATCGACCCGGTTCTGGTACACGCGTGCGACCCACACGGTGCCATCCGGAATCACCCCCCACGCGTCCTGACCGCTGAAGACCCGGCGCTCGAAGCGGCGACCACCCTCGGCCTGCACTTCCGCCAGGTCCAGCGGGGCGAGTCGGGCAACAGTATCGGCCCGTTTGAGGTCGGACGAGGCGCGAACCACCACGCCGGAGTCCGCAGTCCCGTCGCGGCTGCGTCCGGCCGCTGGCGTGATGGCGGCGTAGAAGCGCCCCGCATCGTCACGGCCGCGGGGAAGCGCGCCGCGCAGCTCGTCGGTCGCGGGAACTACGGCGCTCACTCGGCCGCCTACCCACGCCGTTACCCGCCGGAGCCCCCAGTCCGACACCCAGAGCGTATCACCCCGCGGGGTGAACACGGCGAACGGATTCGCCAGCTCCTTAGTACGTTCGCCGCCGAGCGGCACCACGCGATGGTTTGCGAAATCGGCGAGCACGATCCGGCCCGTGCCCTCGGAGACGATCGCCCAGCGACCGTCGTCGAGACGCACGGCGCCGGCCGCGTCAGGGAATGGCGCGCGAAGGGTGTCGGGGGCGGCTGCGAGGGTGACGACAGGTGCCGCCGGAGCCTGGGAAGAATCGCAGGCAGTCAGCAGGGCACACCCGATCCCGAGCCACACCGCATGTCCGTCGCGAGGGCGAACCATGCGGACAATCTAGCGCTGCTCTGACCGCGCCCGGCGGGAAGAGAGGCTCAGGGGCCGCCTACGCCGAGCAGGCGCTCGCCGCCCGCCTCCGCATACGCACGAACGGATTCGGCGTGCCCTGGTCTGAGCGCCGGAGAAGGCGCACGAACTCCGGCTCAGTTCTGAGCGAGTCGAACCAGGGGTCACGCACCAGTGGCGTGGGGCAGTGCATCCCACTGTCCACCACCTTGCGGAGCATCTCGAGCGCGAAGTCGGTCGCGCCGGCGTACGCTAGATTTCGGACCCCAAACAGAAGTCCCTCGGGGTGGTGGAAACCGGTCGCGAGCACCTGCCGTTGGGCCGCGATGCACGTGTCTCGGTCACCCTCGAACGCGGCGCGCTCCGAGGTGAGATACGCGAGCTCAGCGCCTTCCCCACGCCGATGCGCCTCCATTTGTCGGACTGCCTCGAGCGCTTCCGCTCGGCGTCCCACCATCCAAAGACAGGCATGCCGCAGCCCGGAAAATCCCTCCAGGTCGGTGAGCATCGTTTGCTGGTAATCGCCCAGGAGCCAGTGGGTGTAGGCCACGCTAGTGCGCACGCCCGGGTCGATGCGCCGGGCTCGCCGATCAGCGGCGACGGAGGCTTCGAGCAGACCGCAGAACCGGCAAGCCACCACCAGCCCGCTCAACAGATCTGGATCCGCCACCCGCTTCGCCGCCTGCCGGAGCAGCCGCACCATCGCATCCCGCGGCCGGCCCTCTTCTTCGATCTCGAAATAGGTGCACCGGTTGTGCGCCAGCGGCAGATCGGGGTTGAGCTCGAGCGCCTTCCGGAAAGCCTCAGCAGCTCGGGGCGACTCCTCGGCGTAGCTCGCATAGCCGAACTTGGCCATCACCCGGTGCAATCGCCCAAGCCGGGCCCACGCGGCAGAGAACTTGGGGTCGAGCTCGAGGCAGCGGCGGTACAGCTCCCGTGCGGTGGCGAGGCCGTCCTGGGTTCCGTCCTGGGCGATGTGATTGGCCCGCAGGTACAGTTCGTAGGCCTCAGGCCGGGTGGGCGCGTCCTCGATCAGCGCCTCGCGGTCGTGCGCCGAGAGCGGGATCGCGAGTGCATCCACGATCTGCCGGGTCAGGTCGTCCTGCAGCTGGAATATGTCGGTAAGCACCGCCTGCGCCGTGCGGGTCGTGACCAGCGTACCGGTGGGCGCCTCAGCCAGCTGGATCGACACCCGAACCTGGTCGGCGGCGCGAAGCAAGCTGCCCAGGACCACGGCGTCAACGCCTGCTTCCGCGGCGATCACTTTGAGGTCGGGGCGCTCGCCGGCGTAACGCTCCGCCGTGGCGCTGGAGCGCACGGCCAGCGTCTCCAGGCCCGCGAGCGACGCCGAGATCGCCTCGGGCAGGCTGTTGGTGAGGAACTCGATCTCGGCATCGGGGCGGAGCAGGCGGAACGGGAGCACGATTACCCGGGTCATGGTGCGAACCCGCGGCGCCGGGCCGGTATCGAGCAGCGTGAGCGCCTCGCGCAGGTCGCGCGCCATCTCGGCCGCATCAGGGTACCGGTGTTCCCGCCGCTTGACCAGCGCGCGCTGGATCACCCGGTCGGCCGCCAGCACGTCGGCGCCGCCCACCAGGGCCGGCGGCTGCTCGCGCGCCACGGCTTCGTAGATCTCGCGGACCGAGCCACCGTCGAACGCGCGCTTCCCCGTCAGCATCTCGAAGAAGATCGCACCCACCGCAAACAGATCTGCGAGCGGGCCTACCGGCTCGTTGTCGATCGTCTCGGGGGCCATGTAGCTCGGCGTGCCGAGGATCATCCCCGGGATGGTCAGCCCCGCATCGGGTGTTGCGGCCGCATGCGGCCGGGCCAAGCCGAAATCGAGCAGCTTCACCCCGTGCTGGGTGAGGAACACGTTGGACGGCTTGAGGTCCCGGTGGATGATGCCGCGGGAATGGAGCGCCTCGAGCGCGGCCAGGATGCCGAGCGTGGTGTGCAGCGCCTCACCAAGCGGGAGCGGTTCTCGGACGATTCGCGCAGCCAGCGTTTCGCCGGCGAGCAGCTCCATGACGATGTAGAGCTCGCCGTCCTCCTCGCCTAGCTCGTACACCTGGCACACGTTCGGATGCGTGATGGCGGCGGCCGTCCGGGCCTCGCGCAACAGCCGCTCCCGGAACGCCGGTTCCTGAAACCGCATCCGCTTGATGGCAACGGGGCGGTCGAGTCGTTCGTCCCGGGCCTCGAACACCACGCCCATGCCGCCTTCACCGAACTGTTGCCCCAGACGGTACTGGCGCAGCACCTGGGGTTCCGATGCCGGGGGCAGCGTCGCAGGAGCAGGCGATGGCGGAGGGGACGAGACCGGCGGGGGGGCTTTTTCAGCCAGAGGAACATGCGGAGCGTGCGAGCGTCGGGTGGGAGAAATCAAGCACGATCCCGTCAGGATCGCATAGCCGCCCCCAAGGTCTACGGTCGGCGTGAAGCCGCAGGATGTTTCCGATCCGGTACGGGCGCCTACGCGCGACCTGGATGGGACGTTAGTCGGGTTGGCGGAAGCCCATAATGCGCGAGGCGGTGCGTGTGGGTCCGAGACCGAGTCCGGAAGCTTCTGGCGGACGTCGACCGCTCAGGGCCTCCACCAGTAGGATGCCTTCACAAGGAAGACGTTGTCGGCCGCGCCGCTGAACATCCTGCTCATGCCGTCCCCGAAGCGGAACTCGCCGTCGAGCACCGTGTCCGACCGATTCTGGGTCCAGACCAGGAACAAAGTGGATCCGGGGAGATACTCCCATCGCAGGATGGCGTTCCCACGAAGCGAGGCGAGCGAGAAGTTCGGGTCGTCGAACTCGAGCGCCGCGATGCCCGGCGTCGCGGGTGCCACGGCAAGTTGATCGTTGCCGATCGGTGCCGCGGGACCGGTGAGCGCGAACTCGTAGCTTCGCGGCCTCGCGAGCTCCTTGTACTCGGTGTAGGCCCCCGATGAGAGGAGCGGCTGGGCGTACAGCTCCAGGCTGAGCCTGGGGGTGAAGATCCAGTTGAGCCGAATGCTGGCCGACAGCGTGTTTTGGTCGAGCCTGGCGAAGAGGTAGCGGCGGCCGAATGTGGCGGTCGCGGCCGAATCGCCGAATTCACCGACGTACTGGGCCGTGGTCTTCAGGTTCTCGTATAGCGGCGCCACTTTCACCGTCAGCCTGCTGGTGGGGCGCCACTCGACGCTTGGCTCCACCAGGATGCTGCTTTGGCGGTCCAAATCGTAGGCGGTGCCTTCGACGTTGAGCCCGAACGACCAGGTCTTGCGGGTGTCGCTCAGGAACTCGCTCCGAAGGAACACACCCGGCGGATTGAGGGTCAGCGGCCCGCCGCGGGTGCGACGCGCGTTGGTGCTCCACGGGTTGTACTCGACGATGCCGGTCCATTTGTAGAAGTTGCGGAACTCGAACACGCCGCGTCCCCAGTATCCCTCCCCGGTCACGTCGCCGCCCAGCGTCCACGAGCGGTACGTGGCCAGGTTGAGCTGAACACTCTGGAACAGGCGGCTCGGGCGGGTCCACCGGCGTCCTACCATGAGGTGACTGTTGATGTAGTCGGCCCAGATCTGGAATCCGACGTCGTTTGCCTCGTAGCCGGGCGAGAACCCGCCCAGTGATGCGTTCAGCAGCCAGTCCCCCTTCTGCTTGTTGAGCAGCATTCGGCCGGCCCAGCCGCTCAGGGACGTGCGCGTGGTATCGAACGTGAAGTGAGTCGCGTCAGGCCGCTGGAAGTAGTGCACCGAGCTGCGCTGCACCTCGGTGATCCGGTCCGCCGCACCGGCGACCCGGCTCGCGCCCGCCCAGGCCGACAGCACCCAGACCCCGGCTCGATCGAACGTGAGCCAGCCGTCTACTCCGACATTGAACGCGTTCGCGTTGAGTTCACTCCGGAGCCGGGGATCGTCGAACATGCGCACCGTGCTGGTGCCGACAAACCCGAGGCCATGGCGTCCGCTGCTGAACTCCTTCTGGACCCGCGAGACACCGTACCAGGCCAGCGGTTCGATCTCCGCTTGTGAGCGGACGCCGCCGACCTCCAGTCGCGCGTGCTCACGGCTGGTGAGCGCGTTCAGGACACCAAGATTCCACGACCCGGCCTTGCCGGTGAGCTTGGCTGCGCCGAGGATGTTCACGCCCGACGGGCTGGTGCTGTAATCCGCGTCGGGTACCGAGCCCTGAGGGGCCCGCCCGATGCGGCGGCTGTACAGGAAATCCGCACCGCCCCAGTTGAAGCCCCAGAAGTCGTTCGCCCCGCCGTACCCGAAGCTGGTAAAGATCGTGCCGCCCTCAATGAAGAACGGACGCCGCTCCTCGAAGAACGTCTCCACATCGCTGAGGTTGACCACGGCGGGATCCACTTCGACCTGGCCGAAATCGGGATTGACCGTGCCGTCCAGGGTGAGGTTGCTGCCGATGCCTACCTTGACGTCCCCACCGACGTTCGATCCCAGACTGGAGCCGTCGTGGAAGGGATCGCCGTCGCTGTGAGCGAGGTACTCCGCCCGCGCGGTTACGTACGGCAACACCTCGAGACGCGCCGGTGGCGTGACGTTCTCGATTCCCACCAGATCGGCGAAGCGGGAAACGAAGCCGTTGGCGTTGTTGGGTTGCATCACCAGGTACGATTGCTCGTTCCGCCGGGCGATCTCCCGCTTGTAGTTGACGCCCCACACGTGTCGGTCACGGCGCTCGAACCGAAGCTGCGAATACGGGATCCGCATCTCGGCGGTCCACCCCAGCGAGTCGCGACTCACCCGCGCGTCCCACACTCCGTCCCAGATGTCGCTGGTCCAGTCGTCGTTGTAGAGCGTGCCGTCGTACAGCGTCCCGGCGGCATTTACCCCGAAGTAGAACCCGCTTCGACGATCGTGATACGCATCAATGAACACGGTGAACTTGTCGGCGCTGATCAGCCGGTCGCGTCGGGCGAGGAGCGCGACCACCGAATCGGGGGCGTTGTCGTACAGTCGCGCGCCCACATAGAGGGCGTCGTCGTCGTAGAGCAGCCGGATCTCGGTCCGTTCCGAGGCCGGATCGCCCTCCCGGGGAAGTCGCTGGGTAAATCGAGATGTCGGCTCGGCCTGACGCCAGGCGGGATCGTCGAGCTTCCCGTCGAGTGAGATCGGCTCCCCCAGGCGTGCGGCTCGCACGACCGCCGCCCGGGCGACCGAATCGCGCCGCGCCGAGTCAGCCGGAAGAAATTGCGGGTCCGCGACCACGGCCGCGATGAGCGCGAGAGAGATCATCGCCGGCTTAGACCCGAGGTCCCGCCGAAAGGTTGCTACCGGCGGAGAATGTCCTCGAACAGCGCCACCGCGCGCTCGTCGCCGGTCTGGCCCAGCCAGAACATCGCCTTGCGGCGGATGGACGGATCGGAGTGCGACCGGGCGATCCGGATCAGGGCCGGCACGGCCTCGTCCTCTGGCCGCTGGGACAGCGCAAATACGGCGTGCTCGCGCACGTCTCGATCGCCGGTGGGATCGGCGATGATGGAGTCGAGACCCTGAGTCGCCGCAAACCCGGCCGCCTGACTGAGCCAGAACACGGCGGCTTGCCGGGCATCGCGATCGAGCTTGCGGTTGCGCGCGAGCTCGAGCAGGCGGGGCCACACGACGGCACTGTCGGCGAGGGAGGCCGCGGCGATGAGTTCCTCGCCGTCGCTGCCACCGCGCGCTGCCAGCTCGAGCAGGAGATCGGCGGCCCGCGGCGCCGCCAGACGGCCCAATTCCATCCCGCTTCCGTCGCGTGCGGGCGCCGGCGCGTGGGCCTTTCGCACCTTCATCCGGAAGCTGGCCACTCGCCCGCCGGTGAACCACAGCGTAGCGTGGGCCACACCGGGCCCACAGGGGCAATCGACGTCCGAGACGTCATGGCCGTCCGACCAGCAGGTGCGGCCGCGGACCCCGAAGCTCAGGTGGGCAGCGCCGTCCCGCAGGTCGGCGAGCTGACGAATGGCGTCCTGAGCGTGAGCGGGGACTACAAATGCAGGTACGAGTACGAGTACGGAGCTGAAGACGGCGCATTTGCCGTGTACTCGTACTCGTACTCGTACTGCCTTTCTCATTGCGAGATGATCTCCTCCAGCACTTCGGCCGCGCGAGGGTCGTCGATCTGGCCCAGCCAGAACAGGGCCTTCTTCCGCAGTTCGGGATCGGGATCCTTCTTGGCGATCTCAACCAGCTTGTCGGCGGCAGCCCGGTCGCCCTGCTGCGAGAGCACGAAGATCAGGTGCTCTCGGAGATCCCGCTCGGCGAACGAGTTGTAGAGCGATGCCAGGTCGGCGCTGGTGGCGTCGTTCTGGCCGGCCCAGAACAAGGCCTGCTTCCGCATTTCCAGCGGCTCGCTCTTGTTGCGGGCCACCTCCAGCAGCCAGGCAAGACTTTCTTTGCTGCCGGTCTGCGACATCGAGAACAGAATCTTCTTCTTGAGCTCCTCGCTCTTGAGCTTGCCATAGAGCGAGCGCAGAAACGACTCGTCTTCCTTCGATCCGCTTTGGCCGATCCAGAAGATGGCCTTCTCGCGGAGCGCCTCACTGATGTCCTCCCGGCCGGCGTAGGCGTGCAACGCCGCCTGAGCCCGGTTGCTCCCATGCTGCGAGAGGGCGAAGATCGCCTTTTCCTGAATCTCCGGATCCTTGGTGAAGCGGAGGATCGAATCGAGGGCGATGACCGCCTTGTCGGTGCCGACCTGCGAGAGCCAGAACACGGACTGCGCGCGCACTTCAGGGTCGGGATCCGTTCGCGCCGCGGCGAGCAGCACGTCCTCGCTGCCGGACGCGCCATGCTGCGCTACCAGGAACACCGCCTTCCGCCGGAGACAGACCGAGGCCGGATCGCGCCGGGCCAGCACCTTGCGGAGCACCGGCATGGCCCGCTCCTCGTCCATCTGCTGGAGCGCGCTGAGCGCCGCAACCCGCATATCGTCCTCGTCGTCGTCACAGCCGTCGCCGTGCCGCGGCGGCGTCGGCGGCGTCGGCGGGGTTGGCGGCGTGGGCGGCGTGGGCGGCGTAGGTGGTGTTGGCGGTGTTGGAGGGACCGGCGGCGCCTCGAACTGCCGCGTCGCGCGCACGATCTCTTCCGCGGCCTCGGGATCGCCCAGGCGGGCGAGCTCGCCTTGAATGCGGCGCTCGAGGGCGGCCGCATCGCCCCGCGTAGCCGCTTTGGCGTACTGTTTGCGCTGCGTGTCCAGCGCGTTGAGTGCCCGGCGCAGTTGCTCTTCGCCCCCCAGCCGGTACAAAGCGAAGGCGTGCCAATAGAGCGCATCGCCGGCATACCCCGACTTGGGGTGTTTGGCGGGGATCTGCGCGAAGAGGTCGGCCG
Organism: Gemmatimonadales bacterium; assembly: GCA_035707305.1. Classification (GTDB taxonomy): domain Bacteria; phylum Gemmatimonadota; class Gemmatimonadetes; order Gemmatimonadales; family GWC2-71-9; genus DASQPE01. The sequence goes on along the minus strand of DASSUE010000181.1, from coordinate 1,376 downwards.
CCCGCCGGTAGTTCCGCTGCTGGAGCGCGGTTCGAGCCATCCGATAGAGGGAGTCGGCCGGATCGCCCTGCAGCGTGGCCGGCGGCGGCACCTCCGCGACCGCCTGCGGTGCCGCCGCGAAGGCCGTGGGCTCGGGGAGGTGCGAGCCGGCAAAAGCGACGGCGGCGATCAGGAGGCCGTTCAATATGTCACGCATCAGAGAGCTCCAGGTCGAACCGGCGCGGCACCCCCTGCGGGAACCGCCGCGCGGAGCCGCAGCAACACGGCGCTGCGCTCCAGGTCATTGTTGATCAGATCCAGATCCTCGGAACGCCGTGCCGGGGACAGCTGGGCGATGCCGGCGAGGACCAGCTCGAGGTCCTGCAACAGCAGACGAAGCTTGGGGTCCTTCGACGCGGGCGAATCCAGCAGCAGGCGATTGGTCGCCAAAAGCTGGCGTGCCGTGGGTGAGGCCAGGCGGTCTTGGGAGGCGCCGCTCCGGACCGACGCGCGGAACAGCGTCAGGAACGACTCGGCTTGGCCCAGATGCTCCACCGCGGCAACCCGGAACGCCACCGATCCGCCACGGGCCGGGGTGGTGACCCCGCCCGGCGCGTCCGCGATCCAGAGCGTATCGGGGTGCGAGCTCCAGCGCCCGAGGCCGAACGCCAGAAGCAGCGCAGCTGCCAGGCCGAACCAGATGGCCGGATGGCCGGACGACCGGATGGCCGGACGACGGGATGGCGCCATCCGGATCCGGTCCCACATTTCCTCCCGCGGGGTTTCTGGCGGGCGGTTGTAGGCGTCGGCTGCGGCGCGCAGCTCCGGCGGAAGCGGATCGTCGTCCAACGGGGTGGTCACTCTAGTCCCTCGCGAAATCGGCCAGCGCGGTCCGCAATTTGGCCCGCGCACGGAACAGCTGAGCTTTGGAGGTGCCGCTCTGCACGCCGAGCGCCTGCCCGATCTCTTCGTGAGTGTAGCCCTCGACGTCGTGCATTACGAACACGGTGCGATACCCTTCCGGTAAGTCGTCGATCGCCTGCGCCAGCCGGGCCTTGAGGTCGGGTTCCGCCGCGCTGCGGGTCGCGCCGGGCAGCGCGGGCTCCACCACCTCGAGTTCCACTTCGCGATTCCGGAGCCGCTTGACCTTGCGTAGTCCGTTGAGCGCCACGGACACCGCGATGGAGCAAATCCAGGTGGACAACGCCGACTCTCCACGGAAATCCCCTAGCTTCGCGAACACCCGGATGAATGTCTCCTGAGTGTAGTCCTCGGCCCGATCCCGGTCGCCTGCGAGGCGATAGACCAGGCGAAAGACACGATCGACATGCGCGTCGTACAACGCGCGCTCGGCTGTCGGTTCGCCGGCGAGCACGCGGGCGATCAGGGTACGGTCG
>DASSUE010000180.1:0-2851 GCA_035707305.1 Gemmatimonadales bacterium | reverse complement strand
GATGTCCTCGGTGGTCTCCGCTTCTACGACATCGATGACATCGTCGAAGGTCACCCGTCCGAGCAGCCGCCCGGCGTGATCCACTACCGGGACACTCTCGAGGTTGTAACGGGCCATGACCCGCGCCACCTCTTCCTGGTCCACCTGCGGCTGCACCGAATGCTCGGCACCGGTCATGATCTCGCGGACCGGGCGGGCGGGCGGACTCACGACCAGATCCTTGAGCGGAGCGATGCCCGCGAGCCGGCGGGCCCCATCCACCACGAAGATCTGATAGAAGTCCTCGACTTGGTCGGCCTGGCGGCGGATCGCCTCCAGCGCCTCCGCGGCCGTGTCGCTCTCCCGGACAGTCACCACGTGCGTGGTCATCCGCCCGCCGGCCGACTCCTCATCGTAGCGCAGCAGGCGGTCGACCTCGGTGCGATCCTCCACCTCGGCCAGGATGCGCTCTTGCTGCTCGGGATCCAGCTCGCGAAGCAGGTCGGCCGCGTCGTCGTCTTCCAGCCGTTCGAGAATTTCGGCGGCGTGCTCGGGCTCGAGGGCGACGAGCGTGTCTTCGGCGTGCGCTTCCCCCGGCATCTCGGCCAGCGCCTCGCCCGAGAGCTCCGGCGGAAGCGCGCGGACGATGCGGATTCGATCGCTCTCGTCCAGCTCGGCGAGAATGTCCGCCAGGTCGGCGGGCTCGAGCTTGGCGGCCAGCGCGACGAACGCCTCGATGCGTCCGCCCCTGGCCAGCTCGACCATGGCGCGATGGTGTTCGCTCGGCTGGGTCACGGCGCGGCCCGGGCCAACGGCACCGCGGGCGGCGGAGCAGGTCGGATGAGCAACCGTTCGAGGCGGGTGGGCGACGCCTGGATCACATCCAGCTCCAGGCCCTGAAGGATGAAGCGCTCGCCGGCGTTGGGGATCCGGCCGGCGAGCTCCGCCACCAGCCCGCCGATGGTGGCGGCCTGCCCCGTGGGAAAACTCACGTCAAAGCGCTCGGCGATCGCGCCGGTGGGCGTGGTGCCATCGGCTTCGAACACCCCGCCAGCGACCGATGGGGCCGCCTGCACGCCTTCGTCGTGCTCGTCGAAGATCTCCCCGACCAGCTCCTCGAGCAGGTCTTCGAGCGTAGCGATGCCCAGCGTGCCGCCGAACTCGTCCAGCACCACGGCCAGGTGCCGCCGCTCGCGCTGCATGTCGAGCAGCAGGTCACCGCAGCTCCGGCTGCCGGGGGCCATCGCCACCGGCCGGATCGGCAGCGGATCGCCCGCCTGCAGCTTGAAGAGATCGAACGCGTGCAGCATGCCGACGATCTCGTCGAGCGTGCCGCGATACACGGGAATGCGGCTGTAGCCGCTCTGCGCGAACACGCCGGCGATCTCGCCGAGCGCCGTGTCCTCCGCGATCGCGACCAGATCGGTGCGGGGCGTCATCACCTCGCGCACGGGGCGCTGGGTGAAGTTCATCACCCCACCGGCCGTGAGCAGCTCCTCGGTCGAGCCCAGGCCGACGGCTGCACCTTCGCGCCAGATGGAGCGAAGATCCTGCGGCCGCGTGACCCGGCGGGCGGGCAGCACAACCCGCAGCACCGCGGCCCAGCGTCGTAGCACCGGCACCAGACGGCTCGCCCCCAGATCGGGCAGCGATTGGGTGACCCACCGGGGGACGAGATAGCCGCTGAACAAAACGAAGGGCACGGCCACCAGCACGAGCACCAATAGCGACCGCGCGGCCCCGGAGCCCGCCAGCAACGCCGGGATGGCCGCGCCCAGCAACAGGACCCCGAGCGCGGTCGTGGCCGACGCGGCCGTCAAATACAGGTCTATCTCGCCGAGTGCGTCGAGGGACGGCGCGGCTCCGCGGAGGCGACGCGAGACCGTGCGGGTGAGCTCGCTCCGGCTCAGCACGATGAGGGCGCCGCCCGCCGTCGCGCCGAAGACCGCGAGCACCAGGCCGGCAGCGACCACCGCCCAGATCATGCGGTGCTCTCCGCGCTCGCGGTCACAGGCACTCGCCGGATCAAGACCCGCCGCACCCGGCGCCGGACGACCTGATCGGCCAGGATCTGGAACCCGTCCAGCTCGATGGCCTCGCCCTGTCGGGGCACCCGACCGAACTCGGCCAACACCAGCCCGCCGACAGTGCTCACGTCCTCCCGGGCAAAGCGGTGGCTGAGCACGGCCTCGAGCTCGGTGAGTGGGGCGCCGCCCTGCACCCGCCACTGGTCCTCACCGGCCTCCACGATCGGGGCGACCTCGTCGGTGTCGTACTCGTCGCGGATCTCGCCGACGATCTGCTCCAGGATGTCCTCCAGCGTGACGATGCCCGCCGTTCCGCCGAACTCGTCCACGACGACAGCCATGTGGCTCGGACCGCGCTGGAAGTCGCGCAGCTGCCGGTCGAGAGTCTTGGCCTCCGGAACGAACGCGGCCGGGCGGACCAGCGCGCGCCACGACGTTTGGTCTCCGGTCAATCCGGCCAGCATATCCTTGGCGTGCAATACGCCGGCGATGGCATCGGGATGTCCGTCGTACACGAGGAGCCGGGCGTGCTCCGAGCTCTGGAGAATGCGGACGACTTCTTCGCGGTCCAGCGCGAGGTCGACTGCCACGATGTCGATGCGCGGCGTCATCACCTCGGACACGGTGGTATCGGCGAGCGAGAACACACCGAGCAGCATGTCGCGCTCGCCGCGGTCGAGATGGCGCGCAGCGGGGGCCGTCGGGGCGGGGCGAACGCGCGCGTCCGCCCACGCGACCAAACGGAGCAACGGGCCGAACGCGGGAAGGGTTCGGGCCGCGCCGCGGCGGGCCGGGAGCGCGAGCTCCGGGGCGACCGCTGCCACCACCCGGGGGAGCAGGTCGGC
>DASSUE010000179.1:0-2433 GCA_035707305.1 Gemmatimonadales bacterium | reverse complement strand
ATGCCGATGCGGCGGGCTCGGCCGAGATGCGGGTGCGCGCCCGAGAGGAGGCGCTCGAACCCCCGGCGCCCGTTCTCCACAATTGAGATCGCCCGTGCGACGTCCGCGGTGCGCCCGGCGAGAAGTCCCGCGAGCAGGTCGTCCGCGGTCATGAACGAAAGGTCGCCGCGTTGGAAAACGGAGGCAAGCCAGCGGTCAAGCCGACTGACGCCTATCCAGCACCGCCCTAGCCCGCGTTAACGCCTCGTCGATGGTGTCCACGAGGTTGTGCTCGCCGAGGCTCTCCACGACTCCGGCCCGGACCATCGCCACCATCGGCTGCGCGTGGATGCCGACCAGGAGCACCTCGCTGCCGCCGGCACGAAACCGCCGAATGACCTCCTGGAGCGCGCGCAATCCGGTGGAATCGATCGCGCTCACGTTCCGCATCAGGAGCACGACCACGCGCGGCTTGCCCGCGACCTCCGACAACGTTTCCTTGAACTTCTCCGCCGCGCCAAAGAAGAACGGCCCGTCGATGGCGTAGATCTGCACACCGGGCGGCACAGTACGGCCTTTGGTGTAGAGCGGCGTGTCGACGGGCTGGTCATCGCCGAACTCACGGGAGATCGCGCTGACATTGGCGACCTCACTCATGCGCTTCATGAACAGAAACGCCGCGCAGACCAGGCCGACCTGCACCGCGACCGTAAGGTCGATGAGCACCGTGAGCCCGAACGTCAGCAGCAGCACGATGACATCGGATTTGGGAGCCGACCGCAGCTCAGCGGCGAACGTCCGCCATTCGCTCATGTGGTAGCTCACGACGACCAGGATTGCCGCCAGCGTCGCCATCGGAATCAGCGCGGCCCAGCGCCCGGCGAACAGCAGGATGCCAAGCAAGGTGAGTGCGTGGACGATACCGGCGACCGGCGTGCGCCCGCCGTTCCGGACATTGGTCGCGGTTCGGGCGATGGCGCCGGTGGCGGGGATGCCGCCGAAGAGCGGCGATGCGATGTTCGCCACCCCTTGGGCTACCAGCTCCATGTTGGAGCGATGCCGTCCACCGATCATGCCATCCGCCACCACGGCGGACAACAGCGATTCGATCGCCCCCAGGAGTGCGATCGTGATGGCGGGCGGCACGAGCTGCCGCATCGTTTCCCACGATACCGCCGGGAGGTGCCACGCTGGGAAGCGCGCCTGAATCTCCCCAAACCGGGTCCCGATGGTCTCGACCGGGAGATTGGCAAGCTGGACCAGGGCAGTCGTGACCACGAGCGCCACGAAGGGCGCCGGGATCCGGCGGCTGACTCGAGGCCACAGGACGACGATGGCGAGCGCCAACGCGGCGACCGTGAGCGCGGCAGGATTGACCGAGCCCGCATGCGCGGCATAGCTGCGCCACTTCTCGACGAATTCGGCCGGAGGCGGCCCCATCGCGAGCCCGAACAGGTCCTTGATCTGCCCGGCGAAGATGACCAGCGCGATGCCGGCCGTGAAGCCGGTCACTACGGGAAAGGGAATGAATTTGATGGCGCCGCCGAGGCGCGCGAGCCCCAGCGCGACGAGAATCACCCCCGCCATGAGTGTCGCGACCGCGAGCGCAGCGACACCGTACCGCTCGACCACCCCGTACACGATCACGACAAAGGCGCCGGTCGGTCCGCCGATTTGCACCCGGGAGCCGCCCAGCGTCGAAATGATCAGGCCGGCGACGATGGCGGTCACGAGGCCGGCCTCGGGGGCGACGCCACTCGCGATCCCGAAGGCGATGGCGAGCGGGAGCGCCACGATCCCGACGATGATGCCCGCCGTCAGATCCGTGACAAACTGCGCTCGGGAATAGTCCTTGAGCGTAGTGACGAGCTTGGGAACGAGCACGCGGAGAATCTATATTCGACCTATGCGTATCGCTCTTGTCACCGAGTTCTATTACCCCCATCTCGGTGGCGTGACAGAGCATGTCCATCATCTCGCGCGGGTGTTCAACGCCGCCGGACATCCAACGTTCGTCGTCACGGGCCACATGCGGCCGCCGGTCGGAGCGCCGGACGCCGCCGAGTACGATCGCGACGCAGCCTTCGTACGCCGGGTCGGCACCAGTCGAGTGATCTACAGCAGCGGCTCCTTCGCACGTCTGACTACCGGCTGGGCGTTGCGGCGCCGTCTGCGCGAGCTGTTCCGCGCCGAACAGATCGACATCGTCCACGTGCACGGCGGCCTCGCCCCGACCTTCGGGCTGGTCGCGCCGCTGGCAGCGTGGGATCTCGGGATCCCGGTCGTCGCCACGTTCCATTCGTGGTTCCCCCGCTCGGCTCTGGCCTGGACGTTCCGGCGGCCGCTGCAGCGCTGGCTCGACCGCCACGCCGCTGCGATCGCGGTGAGCCAACCGGTGGTCGACGCGCACGCACGTTACTTCGACGCCGACTGGGAGATCATCCCGAACGGGGT
>DASSUE010000178.1:0-5193 GCA_035707305.1 Gemmatimonadales bacterium | reverse complement strand
ACCTGCTCGGCCCGCTTGCGCTCGCTGATGTCGATGACGAAGCACGCCCATTCGAGCGGCGCCTGCTGCGTGATCGCGGCGCCGATCACGATCGGCACCCTCCGCTTGTCCTTCCGGAGATACTCCTTTTCGAACGGCCGGCACACACCGGTTTCCAGCAACTGCGCGATGGCACGCTGATCCAGCTCGTCGTACTCCGGCGGGGTGATCTCGGACCAGCGGATCTGCCCGGCCACCATCTCGGCCCGCGAGTACCCGATGAGGTCGAGGAATGCGTCGTTGGCCTCGAGAATCCGCTCAGGATCGGCCACCAGGACGCCGATCACCCCGGATTCCGAGAGCGCCCGGAACCGCGCCTCGCTCTCCCGGAGCGCGGCCAGCAGCCGCTCGCGATCCTGCTGGGTCCGGCGCAGGGCAGTGACCTCGGTGATGCTCGCACCCACCCAGCACACTTCGCCCCGCGGATCCCGAACGGGGTAGAGATTGACGATGAAGTGCCGCAGGCTTTCCAGGTGCGCCGCGGCCGGCAGCTGCACTTCGAGCCCCAGCGCCGGCTCACCGGTATCGAAGACGCGCTGAAGTAGTGGCTCGGCGAGGGCGCCGGCGGGGTGGGGCAGCAGCTCGCGGATGCGGCGGCCGCCGTGCTCGTCCGGGCTCACGTTGGTGAACCGCGCCAGCGCATCGTTCACCCGCACGAAGCGCAGGTCGCGATCGACGAACCCGATGCCGATCGGGGTGGACGCGAGCGCCGACTCCAGCATCGTGGGAATAGGCACCCGGTCGCGCGCGGCCCGCCGGCGGGTGCGGACGAACGCGGCGTGCAGAACCCAGCCCGCCGCGCCCGCGATCAGCGCGAGAATGAGGTGTGGTGCCCAATCTGGCATCAAGACGCTAGGCGGCGGCGACGCTCCGCGGCGCGATGCGTCGGCTCAACCGCTCGGAAGATGTCGGCTACCCGGGTCCTGCACTCCGACCGGCGACGCCGCGGATCTTGCCCTGCCGGACGAGCGGCAACTCGGCCCGGCAGCGCGGCGCGCTGGCGGTGTTTCTCGAATGCACCCACTCGCCCGAGGCGAGCCGGGCATAGGTACAGAATTGGATCACCATCGGACGGCCCGACGCGTCGATGCAGGCGGGCCAGGGCTCGGCCGCCGCGGCGTTCTTCCAGGGGGTTCCCTTCTCGCGCATGGCCTCGGTGCAGGCCGCCGTCATGGAGCCGACGGCGACCTCGGTCGGGGTGGTCATCAGCGCGACGACCTGGGCATCGCCGCGCGGCGCTGGGCCCGCGGGAGGAGGCGCCGGCGCAGGATCCGGCGGCGGCGTCGGAGGGGGGCTGCGCGGGTCAGCGATGGCCGGTTCTGTCACGCGTGGTCCGCTCGGCTCCAGGCCGTGAACCCATTCGGTCTGCCGCTTCTCGGCCTCCCGCGCGACGTAGTACGCTGCGGTCACGCCCCCCACCGTGAGCGTCACCAGGGCCCACCATGTGCGGTCAGACCGCATCCAGCGCCGAACCCGGAGTTGCATGATTTCATGATACTTTGATCCTCCCGGCCATGCCACGCCCGGCGCTGGCAACCGGACGCACACGCACTACCTTATCGTCATGGAGTCACCACCTACTGTGTCCCTGCTGGACCGTCCTGCCGCCGAGGCGGCCAGGCTGATCGCGCTGCGTCTGCTGGACGATGCGGCGGCGGCCCGGCTCCGGTTGGGCAAACCGGAGGATCCTGAAGCCCTGCACGATTTTCGGGTCTCCATCCGGCGGCTCCGAAGCTCCCTCCGCGCGTGGCGGGACATCCTCGAGGACGGTGTCTCGCCCCGGGTGCTCCGCCGGCTGAGGCGCCTGGCCCGCGCGACCGGCGAGAGTCGGGATCTCGAGGTCCACCTTGCCTGGGTCGCCGCGCAGGCGCCCAATCTTCGCGAGTATCAGCGTCCGGGCCTGTCGTGGTTGGACGACCGCTTGCGCCGGCGCCAGGCCCGTGCGGAACAGCGATTGGCGAAGGCGCTGGAGCGGCGGTACGCGCCCGCCGATGCGCGGCTCCGCCGCCGCCTGCCGGTCTATCGGGCGACACTCGACCCCCGACCATTGTCCGCGGCTGGCGCTCTCGCGCCGCTGGTGCTGCGGCTCTCAGGTGAGCTCGAGGCCCGCCTGGCTCTGGTTCAGTCGATCGCCGATGAGGCGCGGGCGCACGAGGTACGCATCGGCGCCAAACGGCTGCGCTATCTGCTCGAGCCGTTTGCGGCCGAGGTCGAAGGGACTGCGGCCATCGTCGTCCAGCTCAAGGCGCTCCAGGACGTATTGGGGGAGCTGCACGACGCCCACGTCTTCGCCGCGGAGCTGGCCGAATCGCTCGAAGGCGCCGCGGTGGAGCAGGCCAAGCGGGTGTCGCGCGAGCTGCTCCACTGGACCAGCGATGCGGCGGGGGCGGAGCCGTCGGTCGGAGAGGACCCCCGTCCCGGTTTGGTGGCTCTCGCTCACCGACTTCGCGACATCGCCGAGTCGGCCTATGGCCGCTTCCAGGCCGAGTGGCTGGGGGGCCAGTCGGTCGAGTTCTTTGCCGCGGTGCGCGAGCTGGCCGCATCGCTCACCGCGCGCGCGGCGGCCGGCCGTGAAATCGAACGGAAGTACCTGCTCACGGCGCTTCCCGCCGAGGCGGCCACCGTGGAGCCGATTGAGATCGATCAAGGCTGGCTTCCGGGAGAGCGGCTGGTCGAGAGGCTCAGGCGGCTGCGCTGGAACGGGAGCGAAGCCTGGTTCCGCACCGTGAAGGCGGGCGCCGGCCTCGAACGCCTGGAGGTGGAGGAAGCCACCTCGGCCGAAGTGTTCGACGGCATCTGGCCGCTCACCGACGGCCGCCGAGTGCGGAAGCGGCGGTATCGGATACCGGCGGGCGATCTGGTGTGGGAGATCGACCAGTTCCTCGATCGCGACCTGGTGCTCGCGGAGGTCGAGCTGCCCGCGACGGACACCCCGGTGGTTCCCCCTGAGTGGCTGCAGCCGTATCTGGTTCGGGAAGTCACGGGGGAGCCGGAATACGAGAACCGGCACCTCGCCGGGTGAGCCGGTTGGAACGCGTCAGGTCCAGGTCTAGTTTAGGCGGCATGCACCGGGTGAGCCGGGTGTTGATACTGCTCGCAGCGGCTGCCGGATTCCGGCAGCCCGCCGCCCCGCGCGCCATTGGTGATGCCCATTGCACGCACGGCACGGCCGCGAGCCAGCAGACATCCTCGGCGAGCCACGATCAGCATGAGCCCACCGTGGGCAGCTCGCTGTCGGCAGACGCCGAATGCCGGCATTGTCCCGCCGCCGAGTGCGCGGCCACGACCCACTGCGGGGGTGGTTCGGCCCCACAGCTAGCGACCGCGTCACCGCCATCGGTGGCGGGGCCCGGCGTGCACCGGCTTCAGGCCAGGCCTGCAGCGCCGCTTCGATCCACTGCGTCGAGCCCGCCCACACCGCCCCCCCAAGCGATCGCCTGAACTGGCGTCCGCGAACGATTCGCGGCACGCACCCCAACGGTTTCAGGAGATCAATCGTGACCTTCGTGCGTACAGCCCTTGCGGCCGGCGCTGCCCTGACCCTGGGCGGCTCCGCCGCCCGGGCGCAAACCGACTACCGCAACCTCGACGACGGGCGCCCGGTCGCCACCGAGGATGCCTACGTCATCGAACGTTTCGCCTTCGAGCTGGTCGCCCCGTACCGGTTCGAGGCCGGCGCGGCCGGCTCCGATATCCACGCATTAGGCCCTGAGCTGTCGTACGGCGTGCTCCCCAACATGCAGGTCGGCCTCGAGACCGCACTCGCCGCCGCCGATCAGGGCATCGATACCGAATGGGGTGTCGGCGCGCTCGAGGTTTCAGCGCTCTACAACTTCAACACCGAGAGTGCGGGGTTGCCCGCGCTTTCAATGCGGGCGGAGCTGCAGGCCCCGGTGGGGTCCCTGGGCGGAGACGTGTGGCGGGCGACCTTCAGCGGCATCGCGACCCGCGCATTCGGACGGTTCCGTCTGCACCTCAATGCCGCCCGAAGCGTCGGCTCGGAAACCGGACTCTCGGCGCTGGATGCAGCGCCCCGCTGGGGATACGGGATCGCGGGCGACTACACTCTACTGCGATCGAGCCTGTTGCTGGTGGGAGAGACCGTGGTGCGCCGTGCCGTGGCCGGCGCGCGAGTGGAGGTCAACGCCGCGGCGGGATTCCGGTGGCAGTGGACGCCCACGCTGGTGCTCGACGCCGGCGTGGCCCGCCGCCTGCGCAGCGACGCCGGTCCCGATCTGGGCCTCACCATCGGGCTGACCCATGCGTTCGCGGTCAAGGGGCTGATGCCCCTGACCGCTTCGAGTCGGAGGCCGTTGTGACGGCCCGGGTTCGCGAGCTCGCGCTCTTCATCGCGTTCGCCCTCGGCGGAGCCGACGCCGTGCTCGCACAGGACCAGCGCGACGAGCAGTTCTACTATCCCGGATCGTTCAACTGGCAATTTCTCGACCGATATCCCGACGCGGCGCGGCTGTTCAACGCGTTCGACTACGGCCACGCCGTCCTGTACGAGATTCTTCACACCCGGACCGGCGTCGCGCGCCACCGCGGCCTCGACCGCGAGTATCGCTATCTCACGACCGATCTGCTGGTCCGGCCGCCCCGCTTCGCGATCGCCGAGGAAGCGGTGATGCCGTCCTACGCCCGCCTCGCGTGGCGCGCGAAGGAGATGTTCGACTGGGCCCACGTGCTGCACCGGCAGATCTACGACGTGTACGCGGATGAACGGATCGCCGAGTCGGCCAAAGACTCGCTGGTGGAGCAGATCACCGATTACTACCTGAGCCGTTCCGATTACGCCTTCGCGCCGCGACCGAAGACGATGGCGCTGATGGACGAGCAGTACTTCAGCCAGGTCTTCCGGCGCGAGCATCCGACGTTCAACGGATTGATTTGGGCCTACCACTGGCTGCAGGTGGGACTGTACGAGCCGCTGCTCCGGAATGAGACCGCGGCCGACCGGCGGGCGGGCATCGGGCGAACGGTCGGGCGGTTCCGGGACATGGTCCGCACTGGTCGGTACCCGCGCGTGATGCCGATGACCGCGGCCGTGGCACCCACGTTCGCCCGGCGGCATCCGCGGGCGGCCGCGATCTTCGACAACCTGCACATGATGCACGACATCATTTCCGACGTGCTCGCGTCGGAGGCGGTGCC
>DASSUE010000177.1:0-4914 GCA_035707305.1 Gemmatimonadales bacterium | reverse complement strand
AGCTCACGTGGCGCTGTCCACCGAGCTGACCGGGTTCGAGAGCAAGGTCGAGGTCATCCCCTTCGGCATCGATGAGCGGCGCTGGATGTTCGTCCCTCCGCCGCCGCCCGATGCCGCCCCTCGAGCGATTTTCATCGGTCGCCTCGCCGCCTACAAGGGCGTCGACATCCTGCTCCGCGCCCTCGAACGCGTTCCCGATCTCCGACTGGACGTGGTGGGCACAGGACCCGAAGCGCCGCGGCTTCGCACCCTCGCGCAGGCCCTCGCGGTCAACGATCGGGTTCGCTGGTGGGGCGAGTATCCGGACGACGATCTGCCGCGGCGAATGGCGGACGCCGACTTTTTGGTGCTCCCGTCTGTCACGGTGGAGGAGATGTTTGGCCTGGTGGTGCTGGAAGCGATGGCGGCAGGGCGCCCGGTGATCACCACGGCGCTGCCCAGCGGAGTTCGCGAGGTCAACGTGCCCGGCACGACCGGGCTCGAGGTACCCCTACGTGACGTGGGGGCGTTGGCCCAGGCGCTCGAGACATTGAGTCACGACGCGTTGCTCCGCCGCCGGCTGGGACAGGCGGGTCAGCGGCGCGTGATCGAGCAATTCTCACAGAGTCAGATGGCGCAGCGGCACGTGGCGCTGTACAAGCGGATCCTGGACGGCCAGACCGGAGTGAGCGAGTCGGGTAAACGCCAGGCGATTAGCGGCTGATGCGTTCTTCCAAGGCGCGGACCGCGGGATCGCAGCGAAGCCGCGACACCGTGGCGGGCGTGGCCCCCTCGATCGCGAGCCGCTGCCGAACGTCGTCGTAGCCCCTGGACTGGAGAGCGTATTCCCGGGTTAGCGAGTCGGCCACCCGGTTGGCGTCGGTACTGGACCCTGTCATCTGCACTAGGAACGCGGACGGAGTGGAGTCCGCGCTGTAGACCAGCACGGGCGCCGCCACTTTGCACGAGGCCTCGAAGCGGTCGGATGGTATCCGGGGTGGCTCACTCGTGGTGGCCGGCGCGAGGGGTGTGAGCCCCGATTCCAGTGAGGACGGCTCGCCGCCCCAACGCCGGTCGACGAGGACCCCGACTTTCCACCCGGCGGCGATCGCGGCGATTGCCGCAAGCGGCAATAGCACCGGCCCCAGCCGGCGCGTTGCGCTCTTGTCCGGATGCGCCGCGCCGCATGCCAGACAGGTCGCCGTGCCAACCGGGACGCTTTCGCCGCAGACACGGCAACGCACCCGACGGCGATGAACCTGGGCGGTTGTGACCAGCGGCGGCGGGGGATGCGAGCGTCGAGCCGTAGGGTGCGTGCGGCCGCACCCCGGGCAGCGCTCTGCGTCGGCATCGACCTGCGTGCCGCAGGCTCTGCACTGGGCCTTTTGGCTCATCGTGCGCTCGGAGGCGTTTACACGAGCATTCTAATGTGTGTCCGCGGCGGCGGACAGCGGCGGAGCTGGTCAGTCGTCCCACGCCTCCGGCGCACTCGAAACGCTTCCCGCCAGGGCCTGTCGCCCTGCTGCAGTCAACGCCGCCGCGACCGCTTCCCAAAATGTGTCGGCGGCACCGGCGTCGGCGGCCTTCCGGTCCGTGATCGCGACCAGGCCGCGCAGCTTCAATTGCTCCAACGGCCAGACCACTTCGGCGTTGAACCGCTGATAGTCGGGCTTGCTGCTGGAGGCCGGGGTAAACCACATCACCGCGTCGGGCTGATCGGCCAACCTGCTAAGCAGCGTGCCCTCTTCCGGGCTGAGATGTCGACGTGCGGCTGCGGCGAGATCCATGGCTCGAGTGATTTGCAAGCCTCGGACCACTCTGTTGAGCACGCCGGTGCGGGGCGCTCACGGGGGCGCTTGTTTCGAGTCCACATCTCGGGTGATGTTCTACTTAGGGGCCCTTAGCTCAGTCGGTTAGAGCAGCGGACTCATAATCCCGATTCGCCCGCCGGCCCGCACCGGCGGGCGTTGGCTTTTCTGCACTTACACCGCCGGTTTGCTGGCCAGCGCGCGCGCGCGCTGGTTGGCTCCGGCACCACGGCTGGCACCACGAAGGTTTCTGGCACAGATTCGTGACCGCCTCCACGGGCATCCCGGGTGTTCTCCTGGCGTGGTCGAATGGCGGTGAAGCCCAGCGGCCTGGCCGCCCTAGCCGCCCGCCAGATCTCGATGAGCGCCTGGCCGAGCTCGCTGCCCCAATCGATCGGACTCATACACCGGCAGGTGAACGAGCCCGACGATAACTTCGCACCTTCAACCCGCCATCAAACGACGGATCGCTTCTACTGCGAGCACTGGCCGAGCAACGGCAAGCCGTGCTCGGCGCCGGCGACCTGGACCATCTGCACGCCGGAGCAGGTGGCGCTCCGCCATGCCTGCAACGTCCACAGCGGTGAGGTGCTGGCTGGCGTCGTCGTTCCGCATGAGATCCTACCGCACGCCGAATGGCTGGCGAGCTCCCGTGGGTACCGGCCGGGCAGGGCAGGGAGCTGAGAGATGGCCACGGCGAAACCCGGCCGGGTGATCGTCGTCGAGGACGAACCCCTCCTCCGCCATCGGCAGTTTGCGGGGAGCTGTTGGGTGATCGTCGCATCCGTGGGCAGTGTGGCGTATGGTATGGCGCGGACCCATGGCCCAACCTCGCCGGCCGCGAGGTGCCCAAGTGAGACCCGTCCTTGAGCCATGCCCCGCCTACGCCGCGCGCGCCGCGAAATGGCTGCCGATTCCGTGGGCGCTGATGGATGAGGCGGTCGCCCGACCCGACGCGGTTGAGAGCGGTCAGATGGTGGGTCGCGAGCCGAGGCAGATCGGCTTCTCGCTCAAGGCACTCGCGGGCAGGCCGGGGCAGCTGTTGGTGCTCACCACCCGGGACCGGACCAGTGCCGTAACGCTGGTCGTCGACGCATGGACGATTCCGGAATGGATGATCGAGCGGGAGCTCACACCGATGTCCGCCCTCGACGCCGTGTGCTGCGAGTGCGGGCTCTGGTTTCGGGTCGGCTCCCGGGTGGCTCAGCTCATCCGGTCGGAAATCCTGCCTGGTTTGGCGGCCGCGACGAATGATCTAGACACCACCCCCAAGCGGGTGGAGCGCCTGGTCCAGCTGATGGACCGGCCGGCGACCGCGTCATCAATCAGCGTACGTGGGTGCGGTCCCTGCCGAATGACCAGGTCGAGGTGACGCTCATGCATGCACTCCACCTGCACCGGGTGCAGCAAAGGGCTGACCATGCTGGTCGGTCGCTAGCTGCTGCCCGCCATCCTTTAACGACCATTCGCCCGTACTGCGGCGGGCAATCGCTCGAGGTGCTGCCCGTGAACGCATGCCTGGGGAGCTAATAGCCTATCAGGAAACGACTTGCCGCTGGCAGACCCGCGTCAGCTTAGGGCTTGACGTCTGTACTACTAAGTAGCATATTATCCGCATGCCTGAAGCGCCGTCGGAGCGGTACTGTGAGATCCACACCCCGGCGTTCACGGCAACAGCTGACGGGTGTGCTGAGCCGGTCGCAGATCCGCGAGCTGGAAATCACGCTTGCGACCAACCCGACTGTTGGAGATGTCATCCGCGGAACGGGCGGCGTTCGGAAGGTGCGGGTTGCACTCAGCGGGCGCGGCAAACGGGGCGGGGTACGCGTGATCTATTTCGCCCATCAGGTGCGGGAGCGCGTCTACCTGTTCTTCCTGTACGCGAAGAACGACCAGAGCGACTTGACCGCCGATCAGAAAAAGGCAGTGCGCCGAGCTGTGGAGACCATCAAAGCGGAGGGGTAGCGCCATGGCGCCACCGAGGAAGGGCTACAAGGCGATGAGCTTCGGCGAGCTCATGGTTGCCTCGAGCGAGGAAGCGGCCGCGATCGCCCGCGGCGAGCTCACGCCCACAAAGGTCAGTCGGGTTACTGCACGTAATGCTAGCGTCGAGCCTCCTCCGAACTATGAAGCGGAGCGGGTCCGGGCGGTGCGCGAACAGTTGGGGCTCTCGCAGCCTGTGTTCGCGAAGGCGCTCAACGTCAGCGTGGGTACCGTTCGGGGGTGGGAACAGGGCGCCCGAACTCCCGATGGTCCCACGCGCCGGTTGCTGCAGCTCGCAGAGGAGTACCCCGACGCCGTGCTCACGAGTGTGCAGTCGGCAAGAAGGACTGAACCGACAGCGTCTCCTTCACCTCGCACTCACCGGCGGCAAGGCTCATGACCATAGCGATCATGCTAAAGGTCGGCGACGGGCTCGTGCTTGGAGCCGACAGCGCCTCAACGATGGTCGCTGAGCAAGGCGAGGTGTACAACGTGTATTTCAACGCAAGCCGCGCAGCGCATTAGCGATCAGAAGTGAGTTGGCTGACGCTGATAGACAGCGAGACGGAAAGAGCCCTGGAGCACTCGCCCCGGGGCTCTTCGTTTTGCAGACGCGGATTCGCTTCGGTGGAAGGTAGTTCTACGGCCTAAGTATGGCTTTGACCGGCCCCCATGTCGACGTGAGGAAGTGGATGACTCGGTTTCCATTCGCTGCCCGGTACGTCGGGTCATCGAGAGCGTAGGAGGTCCCTAGCTTGTACAGATGCACGGAGCGCCCACTTGCCGGCTGACTGTAAATCGAGTCCAGCACTTCCGCTCCGCGACGGCACAATGCAGTGTCAGCGACCAGCATCACGTTTGCCCAAGTCGTCTGCTGCACGTTGAACGCTGCTCGCGCAGCTGTGTACTGGCTCTCGGGCCGAGTAGCGATGCTATCGAGAACTGGAAGCGTAGCCGCTGAAATGTGGTCCGCGGCGCGACATGGCCCCGCAGGTTGCTGAATTGTGCTTAGCGGAGGATCTCCGGACAGTTCCGGTGGTCGCTGATTCCCTCGCTTACGCTACTGCCGGTTCCGCCGGCGTCATGCCCACACCATCCTGAAAGGCCTGCCAGGGCGTGCGGCCCTGCGTCCGGTAGCCCTGAT
>DASSUE010000176.1:0-5360 GCA_035707305.1 Gemmatimonadales bacterium | reverse complement strand
CCTTCTCACGCGCGCAGCGGCGGTTCTGCCGCTGGCGGCGGCGTGTTTACCTACTCGCCCCGGGCGTCACCGCCGCGCTGCTCCTCGTGCGTCCGAGCGTGCAGGCGCAGGACTCGCTGTCGCTGTCGGCGGTCCACGCGGCGCTCGAGGCCGGCACCGCTCGCGTGGCGGCGGCTCAGGCGGCCGCCCAGGCAGCCGCGGAGCGCATTGCGCCCGCCCGCCGACCTCCCGACCCCGAATTCCAGCTTGGGCTCATGAATCGCGAGCTGCCTGGCTTCCGTCTCGCCGATCCGCTCGGCATGAACCAGATCCAGCTCATGCAGATGATCCCGATCGCCGGAAAGCTCGGGCTGGCCGCGGATGTTGAACGTGCCCGGGCAGCCGCGGCCAGTGCCCAAGCGGATGCGGTGCGCTGGGAGGAGCGGAGCCGCGCGGCCATGGCTTTCTACGAGATCTACGCCGCGGACCGTTCCATTCAGATCCTGCGCGAAAGCCAGCGTCTCCTGGGGGACCTGGGGCGAACCACCGAGACTATGTATGCGGTCGGCGCCGCGCGACAAGCCGATGTGCTCCGCGCGCAGGTCGAGCTTGCCCGGATGACGGAAGACTTGGTGCGGATGGAAGCGATGCGGACCAGCGCGGCCGCCAGACTGAACGCCGTGCTCAACCGGTCCGCCGGGAGTCCGGTCGGACCGACAGCGGAACCCGGATGGGGCAAGGAGCTTCCACCCACCGACTCCCTCGTCACCCTGGCCCTTAACCGGCGCCCAATGCTCCAGGCTGGCGGCGAGACCCTGCGTGCCGCTGAGGTGAGCGAGCGCCTGGCCGGCAGGGAGCTTTGGCCGGACCCGGAGGTCGGCCTGCAGTACGGTTGGCGCGGGGAGGAAGGCGGCACCATGCACATGCTGAGTCTCATGCTCGGAGTGCGGGTGCCGATATGGGCCGGGAGCCGGCAAAAGGCCATGCGACGCGAGGCCAAGGCTATGCGTGACATGGCCGCGGCCGACCTTCTGGCCATGGAGGCGGACACTCGTGGCCGGGTGGGCGAGCTCGCGGCGAGCGCCGCGCGCGCTCAGCGGCTCCGCCAGCTCTATACCGCCACGATCCTGCCCCAGGCCCAAACGACGGCGGCGGCGGCCTTGGCCGCGTATCGGGTGGGCAGCGTGGACTTCATGACGCTCTTGGATGCCCAGATGAGCGTGAACCGGTACCGCCAAGCCGTCGTCACGGCCACGGCCGAGCTCGGGCAGGCCATCGCCGAGCTCGAGATGCTGACCGCTACCCCACTGCTGGTCGAACACCCCGTGCCAGGAGCAGTTCCTGGAGGTGCCCAATGACGATGAGTCACCTCACGGGCGAGCGCCCCCGCTTACCCCCGACGCGCGGTGGCATTCTGGTCTTTCTCCTCGCGCTGGGCGTGGCCGCCGGGCTGATTGCCGTATTCACTCGGGGCCGGAGCGCCCCGACTCCCGGCAGCAGCTCCCACGACCACGGCCCCACGGCGGGAGGCAGGGACACGCTGCGCGGGGTGCGCCTGCCGGCAGCGGCCGCGCGACGGATCGGCGTCACCTTCGCCGAAGTCACCCGGGCGCCCTTGGGGCAGTCGGTACGGGCGGTTGCGGAGGTGACATACGACGAGACCAAGCTGGTCACGGTAGCGCTCAAGGTGGACGGCTGGGTCGAGCGCCTGCACGTCAACTTCACGGGCCAGGCGGTTCGCCGGGGAGCGCCGCTCCTCGACCTCTACTCGCCCATGTTGATCACCGCACAACAGGAGCTCGTGCTGGCCCGCACGCTGTCGAGAGAGGTGGTGTCGGGCACCATGGATGCGCGGCAGGGAGCGGATCGGTTGGTCGAATCCGCCAGGCGACGCCTTCGGTTCTGGGATGTGCCGCCTGAGGCTATCGCGCAGGTCGAGCGGAGCGGTGAGCCGAGCCGCCTGGTGAGGTTCCGGGTGCCCGTATCTGGCGTGGTGCTCGAAAGGCTCGTGCAGCAGGGGCAGCAAGTCATGGCCGGCACTGCGGTGCTCCGGATCGCCGATCTCTCGACCGTTTGGGTCGAGGGCGAGGTGTTCGAGCGTGATCTCCTGTCGGTGCGTGTCGGCCATGCCGCGCTGGTAGACTTTCAGGCGCTCCCCGGCGAGTCCCGGTCTGGCCGCATCGCTTACGTCTATCCTACCCTGGATCGGACAACTCGGACAGCCAGAGTGCGAGTCGAGCTCCCGAACCCGGGCTTGGCTCTCAAGCCAGGGATGTACGCGACCCTCCGGCTCACGGCTGCAGTCGATACCGCGCTCACTGTCCCGCGTTCTGCGGTGCTCGTGACGGGAGAGCGGGCGCTGGCGTTTCTCAAACGGCCCGACGGGGCTTACGAGCCCCGACCGGTGGTCTTGGGACGTACCACCGAAGACCGGCTCGAGGTCCTGAGCGGCCTCAAGGCCGGAGATTCGGTGGTTGCATCTGGCACGTTCCTGGTGGACGCCGAATCAAACCTCGGCACCATCATGGGCGGCATGGGTGATATGCCAGGAATGGATATCCGACCACCACGAGACTCGGCCGACTCGCACGCGGGAACGGGGCGCACGCAGGGAGCCGAGCCGAGGCATGAGGACGGGGAGGCGCGCTGACCATGCTGCGACGAATTATCGCGCTCTCGGTGCAGAACCAACTTCCGGTCGTGCTCGCCGTCATCACCGCGGTCGGCGCGGGCGTGTGGGCCCTCCGAAGCCTTCCGCTCGAGGCCCTCCCCGACCTCTCCGACGTGCAGGTGATCGTACAGACCGACTACGGTGAGCAGGCTCCGCGCATCGTCGAAGACCAGGTCACCTATCCGATTGCCGCCGAGATGCTCAAGGTCCCCGGCGCGCGCACGGTCCGCGGCTACTCCTTTTTCGGTCTGTCGTTCGTCTACGTGATCTTCGACGACGGCACCGATCTGTACTGGGCGCGCAGTCGAGTGCTCGAGTACCTGAACGGCCTCGGCGACCGGCTCCCGGACGGGGCGGCGCCGCGCCTAGGCCCCGATGCCACCGGGCTCGGATGGGTCTACCAGTACACCGTGGAGGACACGACCGGGCGCATGAACCTCGCCGAGCTCCGGGGGCTCCAGGACTGGCACCTGCGCTACGCGCTGACAGGCGTGCCCGGTGTCGCGGAGGTCGCCTCGCTCGGCGGATTCGAGAGGCAGTATCAGGTGGACGTGGATCCGGCACGGCTGCAAGCGTACGGGGTGCCGATCACCCGCGTCATGAGAGCCATTCAGAACGCCAACGCCGACGTTGGCGCCATGGTGATGGAGCTCTCCGAGCGCGAGTACATGGTGCGCGGCCTCGGGTACCTCGAGTCGATCGGCGACATCGAGAACGTGGTCGTCGATGCCACCCCGAGCGGCACGCCGATTCGAGTGGCCGAGCTGGGCCGGGTGACCGTGGGTCCCGCCGTTCGCCGTGGTCTCGCCGACCTCGACGGACGAGGGGATGCTGTGGGCGGCATCGTCGTCATGCGCTGGGGGGAAAACGCCCTGGGCACGATCGAGCGCGTGAAGGCCAGGCTCGCGGAACTCGCCCCCAGCCTGCCCACCGGCGTCGTCGTCCGACCGGCGTATGACCGGAGCGACCTGATCCACCGGGCCATCGACACACTGCGCGAGAAGCTGGTGGAGGAGAGCATTGTGGTGGCGCTCGTCTGCATCGTGTTCCTCCTCCACGTCCGCTCGGCGCTCGTCGTCATTAGCACGCTGCCGATCGGCATCCTCGTCGCCTTCGTCGGCATGCGGGCGATCGGGGTGGGGGCAGATATCATGTCACTCGGTGGTATCGCCATCGCAATCGGCGCTATGATCGACGCTGCCATCGTCATGATCGAGAATATGCACAAACACCTCGAGCGCGCAGTTGCGGCGAAGACCGGGGCGAAGACGGACGCCCGCTGGGTGGATGCCGGGGTGCTGAACTCCCGGGAGCATTGGCACGTCGTCTTGACCTCCGCGCAAGAGGTCGGGCCGGCCCTCTTTCTGTCGCTCCTCATCATTACGGTGTCGTTCATCCCGGTCTTTGCCCTCGAGGGCCAGGAGGGCCGGCTGTTCCATCCGCTCGCCTATACCAAGAGCTTCGCGATGGCGGCGGCGAGTCTCCTCGCGGTGACTCTGGTACCGGTGGCGATGGGCTGGCTGATCCGCGGGCGCCTGCTCCGGGAGCGCGCGAACCCGCTCAATCGTTGGCTCATCGTGGCGTACCGGCCGGTCATCCACCTGGTGTTACGACACCGATGGGGCGTTGTGGGTGGGGCCGTGATTGCCATCGTGCTCACCTGGATTCCCTGGAGCCGGCTGGGGAGCGAGTTCATGCCACCGCTGGACGAGGGCACGATTCTGTTCATGCCCACCACGGTGCCCGGTGCCAGCGTGGCGCGCATCCGCGAGGTGCTGCGGATCCAGGACGAGATCCTGGCCGGCTTCCCTGAGGTCGAGCGGGTGTGGGGAAAGGCGGGACGGGCCGAGACGGCGACCGATCCCGCCGGGCTCGACATGATCGAGACCACAATCACACTCCGGCCCCGGTCGGAGTGGAGGCAGGGCATGACGGCCGAACGCCTCATCGCCGAGATGGACTCGGCGGTGCGGATCCCGGGCGTCACCAATGCCTGGACCATGCCGATCCAGGGGCGGATCGACATGCTGGCCACCGGCATCCGGACACCGGTTGGCATCAAGTTGTTCGGCCCGGACCTGGGCGAGTTGGAGCGCCTTGGCCGGGAGGTCGAGGCAGCCGTGCGTACGGTCCCCGGCACCCGCAGCGCCTTCGCCGAGCGCGCAGTCTCCGGGTATTACCTGGACATCGACATTGATCGAGCAGCCGCTGCACGCCACGGGCTCAACGTGGGTGATGTCCAGGCCGTAATCGCCACGGCAGTGGGCGGCATGACGATCACCCAGACAGTCGAGGGGCGGGAGCGGTATGGGGTACGCATCCGTTACCCGCAGGAGCTACGGGATACACCGGAACGCCTGGCTTCCGTGCTGGTGCCCGTGGCGCACGGTCTTGGAGGGGCGGACGGCAGCGCCAGCGACATGGGCGGGATGGGGTCTGGCGACGCTGTTCCGCCGACTGAGAGAGAGGCCTTCGTCCCGCTGGGGCAGGTCGCCACGATCCGGCAGACGGCGGGCCCGATGGTGGTCCGGACCGAAGGCGCGCTTCCGACCGCCTGGGTCTACGTTGACGTGGTGGGGCGCGATATCGGGAGTTATGTGGCCGAGGCGAGGCGCGTCGTGACTGAGGCCGTCAGGCTACCGACCGGCTACGCCGTCGAGTGGAGCGGCCAGTACGAGTACATGGAGCGCGCTGCGGCCAAGCTCCGCTT
>DASSUE010000175.1:0-19355 GCA_035707305.1 Gemmatimonadales bacterium | reverse complement strand
GCGGTTCCATTGACACGACAGGCGCGTCATCCGGAAATCGCCGAAGGTCGAGAAGGGCCAGCGCTGGAGGGAATCGCGCCCCCGGTCGTCCAGCGACAGCGGCGCGACCATGTGTCCGCTGCAGTCCCGCGGCAGGTCGCGTTCCGGTCGGAGCACGGCAACGCGCCGCAGCGAGTCTGACGACCGGTCGCGGTCCCACCCCCCGGCGTCCCGAAACTCCCACCGGTCGTTCTCGGTGACCGGCCGCAGCGGCTCCGCGCTCAACCGCACGATGCCCGGTGAGGCACAGCGTTTGTCCAGCTCCAGATACATTGAACGCGCCAACGTCGCCGGATCGGTGGCGGCGTCCAAGACCAGCTCGAGGGTGGGCCGGAGCGAGAGGAACCGGGCGTGACGGTCGGGGCCGATCGGCGTGCCGGCCAGAACGCGCGGGCCTCGGACGCGGAAGGTGAACGTGTACGGCTCGGGGAGCCGGCTGCCGTCCATCGCCTCGAACCGGTCGCTCACCGTCACCCGGTAGGTCGCGTTCGGGGGGAGCGGGGCGGCTGGGCGAAACCGCACCGTGACGGGATCGCGCCACTCGGTCCGGCCTGGGATGGACGGCTCGATGGAGAGCACCTGCCGAGCGTCGATGGTGCGGTCCAATGACCCCGCGACCGGCCGATCGAAGGTCACGGTGACCAGCGCGGTGGGCGCCGCATTCTGGGAGGGAGCGGAGCGAAGCACCCTCAGCGGGGTACCCGGGTGGAGAGCCGCGGTCCCAAGGGCGCCGCTCAGCAGAAGGCGCAGCCGGTACGAGGTCAACAGGAGCATGAGTCCTGCCGGGTGGTATGATCGCAGGGGTGAGTGTACAATCTAGCTGCGTATTCGCAGGACTGACCGATGGCCCAAGGGTAACCTGACAAAAGACGAACGGTGAGGAGGAATCGGATGAGGATTCGCGTGTTGACGTGTGCCCTGCTTCTCGCCGCGGTTCCCCCGGCGGTTGCCCAATCTCCGGGCACAATCGAACTCGGCGGCTTTGGCCGCTACAACTTCTTCGATGACACGACAGGGGTGCTGGACAAGTTCGGGTACGGAGGGTCGTTCGGGTTCTACTTCTGGAGAAATCTCGGCATCGAAGGCGACATCACCCGGGCGAAGAGCCGAGACGAGCTGGGCAACGAGGTGAGCGTCACGCCCATCCGCGTCCGCCTGCAGTACAACCTGCCGGCGGGCGAGAACGCGACCGCGCTCCAGCTCGGCGCCGGCTGGGTACGGCACCGCTATGGTGAGACCTACGATGTGAGCGAAAACGGGATCACCGGCCTCGTCGGCTTCCGGATCGGCCTCCATCCCAACGTGGCGTTCCGCGTCGCGGGCACCATCGACTACATCTCGAGTCCCGAGCTGGTCACCGATCCTCAGGTGCCGGTCGGCGGGAATAACTCCCACTGGGGCATTCAGGCCGGGCTCAACTTCCTGCTGTTCAACCGCTACGACTCGGACCGCGACGGGGTGAAGGACGGAAACGACACCTGCCCCAACACGCCGCGGGGCGAGCCGGTCGATGCGACCGGCTGCTCGGCCAGCCAGCGTGACAGCGATCGTGACGGCGTTCGGGACAATGCGGACAAGTGCCCCGACACGCCGGCGGGCGAGACCGTCGACGCCGAAGGCTGCTCCGCGGGTCAGAAGGATGCCGACCGCGATGGCGTAACCGACAGCGCCGACAAATGCGCGAACACGCCGGCCGGCGAACAGGTGGACGCTAACGGCTGCTCGGCGAGCCAGCGTGACGCGGACAAGGACGGCGTGGCCGACGCGCGCGACAAGTGCCCCGACACGCCTGCCGGCGAGAAGGTGGACGCCGACGGTTGCTCCGATAACGACAAGGACGGGGTACCGAATTCAGCGGACCAGTGCCCCGATACGCCAGCTGGTGAGCCGGTGGATGAGCGCGGCTGCTCGCGCGACTCCGACGCGGACGGCGTACCCGACGGCAAGGACGAGTGCCCCAACACGCCCAATGGCGCACCGGTGGATGAGCGCGGCTGCCGCATCCTGTTCCAGGGCGGCGAGAAACGGGTCGTGCTCCAGGGCGTGAACTTCGAGTTCAACAAGGCGACGCTGACCGAGGACTCGCGCAACATCCTGCTCGAGGTGGCGAAGTCGCTCGCGGCCAACCCCGGGGTCAGGGTCGAGGTGGGCGGCCACACCGACTCGAAGGGCACCAACGCCTACAACCTGGGCCTGAGCCGGGAGCGGGCCAAGACGGTGGAGGATTTCCTCGAGGCGAACGGCGTGTCGCCGGCGCAGATCAGTTCCCGCGGCTACGGCGAGTCGCGGCCGGTGGCGTCGAACAAGACCGAGGAAGGCCGGGCGCAGAACCGCCGGGTGGAGCTCAACCGGCTGAACTAGACCCGACCGCAGGGACAGCGAGTCGAGCGGGGCGTCCGGAGTACCGGGCGCCCCGCTCGGCATGTCAGGGCTTTCGTCGTCCCGACGTCGTGATCAGGACCACGCCGAGGATGATGATCGCCGCCGCGAGCAGGCTGCGCGGACCGAGCCGCTCCCCCGCGAAGGCCCAGCCGAGCAGGACAGCCACGACCGGGTTCACGTAGGCACAGGTCGCCACCCGGGACGGCGTCGACACCCGAAGCAGCCAGGTGAACGCGGTGAACGCCACCAGCGATCCGAAGACGATGAGGTAGCCCACCGCGAGCAGGGATCTGGCCGACGCCGCGGCGAGGTTCGCTCGGCCCAGCTCTCCGGTCGCCACGCCGGTGAGAAACAGGAGGCCGCCGCCCGCCATCATCTGGAGGCTCGACGCGATGGCCGGCGAAGCGGGCAGCGCCATACTCCGTGATCGCACCGACGCGAGCGACCAGCACAACGAGGCGATGAGGCAGCCGGCCGCGCCCACCGGATCGACTCCGCCCGCGATGAGGTCGGATGGCGCCACCAGCAGTCCCACGCCCGCCAGCCCGGCCACCACCCCCGCGACCGTACGGCCGGCCGGGGCTCCCCCGCCGTGGGTCCATTCGAACAACACGGTCCAGGCCGGCGTGACCGCCACGAGCAACGCGGCGAGCCCGGACGGCACCCGCTGCTCGGCCCAGACGACGCCGCCGTTCCCCGCGAGGAGAAACAGGGCGCCAAGCACGAGCGACGGGACCCCGTGGGCGCGGGTCGGGGCCGCGCCACCGCGGAGCCGGCCCCAGGCGTGCAACACGAGACCGGCCGTCACGAACCGCGTGCCCGCCATCAGGAACGGCGGGAGAGTCTCGATGGCGAACCGGATCGCGAGGTACGTCGAGCCCCAGATGATGTAGACCGCGCCGAATGCGGCGATGATCGCCCATGGCTTAGCGGTTTCGCGGGGGTTGATCATTGGTCCATGCCATCGCCGGGCGCCCCGGGCTGCCGGCGGCCTCGCACGCTGTGGTGAGGAGCCGTTGGTACGCCGGAGTGTTCGTGGCGCCCTAGGTAGTGTTCGTGGCGCCCTAGGTGGGGGGAGCCGGCGCCACGCTGTTGCCGCCCAACAGGTATTCTTCGCGGTACATCCGGATCAGCTCGAAGAAATACGAGATGGCCAGCGGCCCGATCAGAAGCCCGAGGAGACCGAAGTAGCGGAGGCCCGCAAACGCGCCGATCACGGTGACGAACGGATGGATCCGGGCCCATCGCCGGAAGACCATCGGCCGGATCACGTTGTCGATGTTCCCCACCACGATGACGCCCCATACGACCAGCGCGATGGCCGCGCCATAGCGACTTTCGATCGCCAGCGCGATCGCACCGGGACCCCAGATCAGGCCGCTCCCCACCACCGGCAGGATCGCCACGATCACGGTGACGACGCCCCAGAACAGTGGATTCGCCAACCCAACGACCGCGAACGCGAGTCCCACCGCGATGCCCTGCACCACCGCCGTGGCGAAGGTGCCGATCAATGTCGAGGTGGCGACATCCTTGAAGCGCTGCTTGAGCCGGTCCGCGTTCTCAATGGAAAACGGGATGAAGGGGCGGACGGTAAGCCACACCCGGTCGGGTTCGACGAGCAGATAGAACAAGCCGAAGAACGCGACCGTGAGCTGAAGCGCGAGCCGGGTCGCGGTTCCCACCAGCGTGAGCAGGCTCGCGCCCAGGAACGACACCACTCGAGAACTGATTTGCTGCAGCTGGCTGCCGATGTCGTACGGGCCGATACGCAGATCCCGCACCCGGTCGAGCAGCGGACTGTTGACGACGCCGGATGCCATGCCCTGGGCCTCGCCTGCGATCAGCCCGATGAGCAGGCCGCCGGGCACCACGATCACCGCCAGCGCGAACGCGAGCGTGATCCCGGCCGCGATCGCCGGCTTGATGCGGTACGACAACGCCCGGTACACTGGGTCGAAGACCACATACAGGACCGGCGCCGCGATCAGCCCGGTCACGTACGGCCACAGCGCCACGGCGAGCCCGACGCCGAGGACGAGAATAAGGGCCGACGCACGTTGTTTCCGGGAGTCGAGGTAGGGCATGGGCTCAAAGTGTAGGTGGGGACCAAAGGCGACGCCAGCAGGGATCGCTTAGATTCAATTACCTTCGTGGCCACGCGACCTTCCGACCCGCAGCCCGCCGAGGAGCCGCTCAACCGGCTCGCTCGATTCGCCGCGCGCCTGCTCGACGCGCCGTTTGTCGTCCTGGGTGAGCGGGAGCGCGGCAGCGTGCGGGTCGTCGCAGGCCACGGCGTGGAGCCGCACATGCGCCGCGGCCTGGAGGCGATGCTCGCGGTCCTCGGCACCGGCGACGATCCCGCGCCAGCCGCCCGAGCCGCCGGCGTCGCGGCGTGGATCTCGGCACCCGTGGGCGATGGTGGCGATGGCGTCTCGGGGTGGGTGCTGGTGGCTGATCGGCGGATGCGGCGCTGGACTGACATCGAGCGCGACCACCTCTCCGAGATCGGCGTCCTGGCCGCGGACGCCGTGAGGCGGGGCTCCGAGCGCGCGCGGGAAGCCGAGCTCCGCCGAACCCAACGGATCGAGGCAGTGGTGCAGCTGGCCGGTGGGATTGCTCACGACTTCAACAACCTGTTGACGGCGATCCTCGGCTCCACCGAGATCCTCCTCGGCAAGCCGGAGCTCGAGCCCGACGGGCGGGACGACGTCGAGCAAATCCGAAAGGCCGCCACACGCGCCGCGCAGCTGACTCACCAGCTGCTCGCGTTCAGCCAGCGACAGGTGCTCCAGCCTCGTCTGCTGGACCTCAACGAGGTCGTGCACGACATGGCTCGCTTGCTTCGCCGGGTGCTGGGTGAAGCGGTCGAGGTCGATGTCTCGCTCGCGCCGGCATTGGCTCCCGTGCTCGGCGACCGGGCCAAACTGGAGCAGTCCATCGTAGACTTGGCCCTCCGCGCTCGCGACGCGATGCCGGCGGGGGGACGCCTACGGCTGGCGACCGCCCCGGTGGAAATCGACCAGGCGAGGGTCGGCAGCGGGATTCGGCCGGGGAGGTATTCGGCGCTCGAGATCCGCGACACCGGTACGCCGATCACGCGGGCGGCGCTCGACCGCGTGTTCGAGCCGTTCGGGCACGGCGCCGGCGAAACCGGTCTCGGACTTGCGTCGGTGCACGGGATGGTTCGGCAAAGCGGTGGGTACGTGAGCGCCGCGAGCGAGCCCGGTCAGGGGACCACGTTCACCATCCTGCTCGCGGCCGTCGAGCACCAGGAGACGACCGCCGACGTCGCGCCCGATTCGGCGGATGGCGGCGAGACGATCCTGCTGGTCGAGGACGAGGAGCAGATTCGCAACATCGCCCAGCGGGTGCTCGACCGGGCCGGGTATACGGTGCTCGCCGCGCCGGACGGCCAGACCGCGGTGGCCCTGGCCAATCGGCATCCGGGCCCGATCCATCTGCTCATCGTCGACATGATGTTGCCGGGGTTGAGCGGGCGGGAGCTGGCCGCTCAGCTCACGATCCACCGGCCGGCTATCAAGGTGCTGTACATCTCCGGCACCACCGACGACGCCATCGCCCGGCACCGGGTGCTGGCGCCGAGTACCGAGTTCCTGCAGAAGCCCTTCGCACTGACCCAGCTCATTCAGAAGATCCGAAAGGTGCTGGACGCCCCGCTGGCCCGGTCTTAGCTTCCGCCTACCCGTTTCCCGGACGATCCGGGGACCGCTCCAGCGGGGCCCGTGACCGATAAACAGCGCGAGTGATAGACCCCGGTCTCCTCCCGATCCTCGGTGCCGGTGCCATCGGCGCCGCCATGGGCGCGGGCCTTATCGCGGTCAGCTCCCGGTCTCAGCGCCGCCGTGCCCGTCTGGCGGAGCGGGAGCGAGCGGAGCTTCGCGCGCGGCTTCGCGAGCTCACGGCTCACCTGCACGAGGCCGTGGTTACCTGCGGTCCGGAGCGGGACGTCCGGTTCGTCAACAGCGCCTTCGAGCGTCTCACCGGCTACACCCTCGCCGATCTGCGGGACCGCGACTTCCTCGAGTACATCCACCCCGACGACCGCCGGCTGCTTCTGGACGAATGGGAGCGGCTCGACCGGGGCGAAATCATCGACGGACAGGAATACCGGGTGGTCACCCCCGGCGGGGACGTCCGCTGGAGCGCGGGCTCATGGCGTCCGTTGCTGGACGATCGGGGCCGCTCGATGGGCTATCTCGGCACCGAGCTGGATATCACCGACCGCAAGCGGACCGAGCACGATCTCCGCATGGACGTGGAGCTGTTCCAGACCATCGGCGAGATGCAGCGGGCCATCGTGGCTGCCGGCCTCGAGTCGCGCACGGTCATGCACGCCATCGCCGACCGGGCCCACGCGCTCACTCATGCCGACGCCGCGCTGATCGAGCTGAAGGAGGCCGATGGCCTGGTGCCGACGATCGACACCGCGAGCCCCGGGTCCCCCCGCACCGAGACTAGTCTTTCCGGACTGTGCGTCCGCAGCGGTGAAGTGCAACGGTGCGACGACACGGCCAACGACCGCAGGGTGGATCCCGAGGTAACCCGCCGCCTCGGGGTCGGGTCGCTGGTGGCGGTGCCGCTCAAGGCGGAGGGCCGCGTCCTGGGTGTCCTCAAGGTGGTGGCGGCCAAGGCGAACGCATTCGGGGACCGCGACGTGCGCGCGCTCCGCATGATGGCCGGGCTCATGGGGACCGCGCTCGACCACGCCGCCTTTCTCGAGTCCCGCCAGGCCCGGTTGGAAGAGCGCACCCAGGCGCTGCAAGAGAGCGAGCAGCGGTTCAAGCAGCTGGTGGATCACGCGCAGGAGGGGATCTGCGTGCTCGATGAGCATGACCAGACCACCTACATCAACCAGCGCCTGGCCGACCTCCTTGCGTGTCCCAAAGGCGACATCCTCGGACGGCCGCTCTACGATTTCGTCGATCAGCCGGCCCGCGCCGCCGCGCGCGAGGTGCTTGCGCGGCGGGACAACGGTGCCGGCTCCCGCACCGATCTCCATTTCCGGCGCGGCGACGGGGAGGATCTGTGGGCCATCGTGTCGGCGAGCCCCTTGCTCCGGCGCGATGGAGCCCGGGTCGGCACCGTCGCGATGATCACCGACGTCACCGATCGGCGCCGCACCGAGGAGCGGCTCCGCCGGTCCGCCGAGCGGCTGGCGATGCTGCACGACGTCGATCATGCCGTGCTGGCCGGCCGGGCCCCGTCCGATATCGCCAGCGTGGTCCTCGCCCGCCTCCGACGCGTCGTCCCGTATCGTCGCGCCGAAGTCGTGCTCTTCGAGCCCGACCGCGACGAAGCCGTCCGCCTCGCTGCCGTGGACAGCGGTGACGCCCTGCCGTCGGCTCGCGTTCCCCTGGAAGGATACGGTGCACCGGACGAACGCCGGCGCGGCGTGGTGCAGTGCATCGGCGACCTGTCCACGCTCGATGCCCCCTCGCCGCGGCTACGGCGGTTGCTCGACCGCGGCGCTCGGAGCTTTCTCTCGGCACCGCTCTTGATCGACGGCCAGGCGATGGGCGAGCTGGTTCTCACCGCGCCCAGCCCGAACGTCTTCGGCGCCGAGGAGCGCGAGATCGTGCAGGAGCTGGCAGCGCCGTTGTCGGTCGCGGTGCAGCAAAGCCGGCTTCGCGAAGAGATCGGCCTTCGCACCGCGGAGCACGAGCGTCGCCTGGCCGAACGGGGAGCGGCGGTTCGGGCGCTGGGCGGCGATCTGGATGCGCTCATCGGAGGGCTCGCGCACGAGGCGCGGGCGCCGCTTCGCCAGCTCGACGGTTACGCCGCGCTGCTGCTCGAGAATGGCAGCGCGCTCGACCCGGGCGGCCGGCACGCCGCCGCCCGGGTCCGCGACGCGGTGGGCCGCCTCTCCGGGATTGTGGATGCCCTGGTGCAGGTGGCCCGCGTGGGCCGGCACGACCTGATGCGGACTCCAATAGCCCTGACCGAGCTCGCCGCCGAGGTCGTGGCGCACTCCGAGAGCCGGGTGAACTCCCGTTCCATCGAATGGCGGGTGGGCGATCTTCCCACCGTGCAGGCGGACCCCTCGCTGCTCCGGCTCGCCCTGCAGCATCTCGTCTCGAATGCGGTGAAGTTCACCGCGCATTCCGCGCACCCCAGAATCGAGATCCTGCCCGTGATGGGCGACGGTGAAGCCGGGCTGGCCGTCCGGGACAACGGCGTGGGTTTCGAGCCCAGCCAGAGCGGGCGTCTCTTCGGGCTCTTCCAGCGACTCCACCGGCCGGACGAGTTCGAGGGCAGTGGCCTCGGACTCGCGCTGGTCCGCCGCGTGGTGGAAAAGCACGGGGGGCGAGTCTGGGCCGAGGGGGTACCCGGAGGTGGCGCGACGTTCTACCTCACCCTGGGCTCCGGCGGCGCGCGGTGAGCGCGCCGGCGATCGGCGCCCGCGCGGATCTCCTGCTGGTCGAACCGGACCCCGCCGAGGCCGAGCTGGCCAGCCGGTGCCTGCGCACCAGGATTGCGGTTGCCCACGACGTCAGCGAGGCGTTTCGCGCGGTCGAGACGCTGCAGCCCCGGATGGTGCTCCTGAACCCGCGCGTGCCTGGCGGCGACGGGTTGACGCTGGTCGGCCGGCTTCGCGCCGATGCCCGGTTTCGTACCCTACCGATCGTCGTGCTCTCGTCGGACGACACGCCGGAAGAAGTCGCGCGCGCGCTCGTGCTGGGGGCCAACAGCGTGGTCCACAAGCCGGTGTCCTTCGAAGCGTTCCGCAGCGCCCTCGCGGAGGTCGAGTCGTACTGGCTTGGCCGTCACGCCCCAGGATGAAACAAGCCAACCCCGAGCGGCGTAGGCGGTATCCAATTGGTCGAATGGCCGCTCCCGCTCTCTAGGCCCTCCTGAGGAGGAGAAGTTTGCGTATTCGGTTCTGCGGCCGGCTCGCGGCTCTCGCCGCGGTGGCCTCCTTTGCCGCTCATGGTGTCGCTGCCGGGCAGGTCGCCGCTCGGTCTGCATCAGCCGGGGTCCCGGACGTTCCCTTCCAGAAGTTCGTGCTCAAGAACGGCCTGACCCTCATCGTGCACGAGGATCGCAAAGCGCCGATCGTCGCGGTGAACGTCTGGTATCACGTGGGCTCGAAGAACGAGAAGCGAGGCCGGACCGGCTTCGCTCACCTCTTCGAGCACCTGATGTTCACCGGAACGGAGCATTTTCCGAACGACTTCGGAGTCACCTTGGAGGGGCTCGGCGCGACGGATCTCAACGGCACGACGAACCTGGACCGCACGACCTACTTCGAGAACGTGCCGACCAATGCGCTCGACGCAGCTCTCTGGCTCGAGTCCGAGAGGATGGGGCATCTGCTTGGCGCTATCGACCAGCCCAAGCTGACGAAGGAAATCGGGGTGGTGCAGAACGAGAAGCGACAGGGCGAGGATCAGCCGTACGGCAAGGTGTTCGACTTTCTTGCTCCGCGGCTGTACCCGCCCAACCATCCCTATTCCTGGTCGCCGATCGGCTCGATGGAGGACCTCGCCGCGGCGAAGCTCGAGGACGTGAAGGAGTGGTTCAAAACCTACTACGGACCTGCGAACGCGGTGATCGTGCTTGCGGGGGACATCGACCCGAAGACCGCACGGGAGAAGGTCGAGCGCTACTTCGGGGACATCCCGTCGGGTCCGCCTGTGACGCGGCAGCGGGAGTGGATCGCGAAGCGCAGCGGCCACCAGCGCGGCACGATGCAGGACCGCGTGCCCCAGGCGCGGGTGTACAAGTCGTGGAACATCCCGCCGTCTACCGCTGCTGATTTCGACTACCTGAACCTGGCGAGCGACGTACTGGCGTCGGGGAAGACCTCCCGCCTGTTCAAGCGACTGGTGTACGACGAGCAGATCGCCACCGATGTCAGCGCCACCGTGAGCCCGAACGAGATCGGCGGCACGTTCCAGATCTATGCCACCGCACGGCCGGGCGAGGACCTGCGAAAAGTTGAGAAGGCCGTGAACGAGGAGCTGGCGCGCTTTCTCCGCACCGGGCCGACACCAGCCGAGGTGGCGCGGGTGAAGACGCAGCACCGCGCAGCATTCATCCGGGGAATCGAGCGGATCGGCGGCTTCGGGGGCAAGTCGGACGTGCTGGCCGCGGGCCAGGTGTTCAGCGGCCGTCCGGACGGGTACAAGGAGTCGTTCACGCGGATCGGGGCCGCAACGCCGGCCGACCTCCTCGCGGCGTCGAAGCGGTGGCTCAGCGACGGAGACTACACGCTCGAGGTGGTGCCATTCCCCGACTATCAGGTTGCGTCCAGCGGGGCGGACCGCAGCAAGCTGCCCGACATTGGCGCCCCGCCGGACGCCAAGTTCCCGACCCTGCAGCGCGCGACGTTGTCGAACGGGCTCAAGATCGTACTCGCGGAGCGGGCTTCCATCCCGCAGGTCCGGTTCGACCTGGTGCTCGATGCCGGCTCCGCGGCCGATCAGTTCGCCGTGCCCGGTGCGGCGAACCTGACGCTGGCCATGCTGGACGAGGGGACCAAGACCCGGTCATCGCTGGAGATCAGTGACGAACTGCTCCGCCTCGGCGCCAACTACAGCATTTTCTCGCGGCTGGACTATTCCAGCGTATCGCTCGAGGCGCTGAAGGAGAACCTCGACCCGTCGCTGGCGCTCTTCGCCGACATCGTGCTCAACCCCGCGTTCCCCCGCAAGGACCTCGACCGGCTCAAGCGGCAGGTGCTCGCCGGGATCCAGCAGGAGAAGGTGGACCCAGTCGGCGCGGCGCTCCGGGTGCTGCCCGCTTTGTTGTATGGGCAGGAGCACGCGTACGCACAGCCGTGGTCGGGTGTGGGCACGGAGGCGTCGGTTGGCCGGCTCGAACGCAAGGACGTCGTTGCATTTCACCAGGCATGGTTCAAGCCCAACCACGCGACCATGATCGTGGTCGGCGCTACCACGCTCGCCGAAATCAGCCCCAAGCTGGAGCGCTATTTCGGCGCCTGGCGGCCGGGCGACATTCCGGCCAAGAGCGTGGGGCGCGTCGCGCCGCCAGCGGCTTCCACTGTCTACCTCGTGGATCGCCCCGGCTCCGAGCAGAGCGTTCTCGTCGCAGCGAGCATCGCCCCCGCGAAGAACAATCCGGCCGAACCCGCCATCGAGACCATGAACGCGGTGCTCGGCAGCGATTTCAGCTCCCGGATCAACCTGAACCTGCGCGAAGCGAAGCACTGGTCGTACGGGGCGTACTCGGTGTTGCGCGACGCGCGCGGCCAGCGGCCGTTCGTGGCCTTTGCTCCGGTGCAAACCGACAAGACCAAGGAGGCCGCGGTGGAGCTGCAGCGGGAGCTGCAGGGAATCCTCGGCGCGCGGCCGGTCCAGGCCGACGAGCTGGCCAACGCCAAATCGAGACTCACGGCAACGCTGCCGGGCGGCTGGGAGACAATGGAAGCGGTTTCGATCGACGTCCGGAGGCTGGTGGTCTTCGGACTGGACGACCGCTACTTCGACACGTATCCCGAAAGGGTTCGAGGGGTAACTGCGGCGGCGGTAACGGCCGCTGCGCGGGAGATGGTGAAGCCCGAGAAGCTGGTGTGGGTCGTCGTGGGCGACCGCGCGAAGATCGAGCCCGGTCTTCGCGAGATCAAGCTGGGAGAAATCAGGCTGATCGACGCCGACGGCAATCCGCTTGGCGCATCGGCCTCGGCGAATTAACATCCGGGGCCAATGCCCCGCCTCGTGGTCTCCGCGTTAGCACTTGGAATCGCGATGCTCGCCGCCGACCCGGCCGCGGGTTTCGCGCAGGCGCGTCGGTCGAGTCCGATGCGACTGGCTGCCGGCATCCGATCCGGCCGCGATTTCGAGAACCATGCGTGGAGCGCGGGGGCCCAGATGTCCATTCCCGTCTTCCAGCGGCTCGAGCTCCGGCCGAGCGGCGACTGGTACTTTGGCGACGAGACACCGTTTCGCTGGCAGCTCAATGCCGACGGCGCCATCCGATTCGGTCCCGGCGGCACCGTGTACGCCGGCGGCGGCGGCGCATTCGTGCGAGTGCGGCCACTGGAAGACGTGAAGACCGGCTACAACATCTTCGTCGGCATCGTGCCCGCCCGAGCGGGCGCCACGATCCGCCCCTTCATCGAGGGCCGATGGACCTGGGTGAACGACGAATCACCGTTCCGGCTCGTGGCCGGGTTTGACAAGGTGTTTTGACCCGCCGCGGCCCTACCTCGCGGCCGTCGTCTTTCCTTCCAGCTCGTCGGCCAGCCACGCGGCGCCATAGACGTTCCGCAACGCCTCGGTGATCGCCCTGCTGTGCACACCGACCGAGCGCCCCACCTTGTCATCGTACACGAACCGATTCGGCAGCTGCTCGATGTTGCCGTCGAACACCAAGCCCACCACGGCGCCTTCGCGGTCGATCATGGGGCTTCCCGAGTTGCCGCCGATGATGTCGTTGGTGGTGACGAAGTTGAACGGCGTCGCAAGATCGAGCCGAGATTGCGCGGCCTTCCACCGTTCCGGCAGGTGCCAGGGTGCCTTGTCGTCAAACTCGGTTGACCGGGCGTACAGCCCGTGGAAGCTGGTCTTGTATGGGGCCACCGTCCCGTTGTACGGATAACCCCGCACCACACCGTCCGAGATCCGCAGCGTGAACGTGGCATCGGGCGGCAGCGCCGTCCCGTAGGCCGCGAAGATCGCCTGGCCGATCAGCTCCGCGCTAGCCGAGACCACGGCCTCCGCGCGCACCGTACGCACGGCGACCGGCCGGGCGATCGGGGCAATCCGTCGCGCCACCACGATCAGCGGATCCTCGGACGTCCGAACCGCGGCGGCGCCGCCGTCGAGCAGCGCGCGCCGCGCTGCCACATCGTGCAGTTGGGTGCCGCCAATCAGCGCCTCCGCCGCTACTTCGGGGCTTCGCCCCGCCAGAATCGCCGCGAGGAACGGGTCACCCGGGGGCAATTCGGCGCGCGCGGCTGTGAGATACGACGCGAGGGTGAGCTTTTCGAGCTCCTTGTCGACCGGGACCTCGGCAAGCAGCTGGGCTCGGAGCGCGTCGATCCCGTTGCCGCGATAGGCCGGCAGCCGAAGTGAGTCGGACCGCTCCGCTTCCGATGGAATCCGGGCCAGCGCTCCGGCGAACGCGAGCAGCTGCGATCCCCCGAAACCGTACCAGCGCGCCCGCCTCGCGAAGCTCCGCTGCTCGGTTCTGGCCGCGGCGATGGCGTCCCACGCCCCGGCATACCGCGCCCGGAGCTTGGGATCGCGCGCGATCCGGGCGCGAAAGTCCCGTTCGAACGACCGCTTGCTGGCCATCAGCGTGGAGTCGAGGAGGCCGCGCTGATAGCCGCTCACG
Source organism: Gemmatimonadales bacterium (assembly GCA_035707305.1). Taxonomy (GTDB): domain Bacteria; phylum Gemmatimonadota; class Gemmatimonadetes; order Gemmatimonadales; family GWC2-71-9; genus DASQPE01. The sequence goes on along the minus strand of DASSUE010000175.1, from coordinate 5,612 downwards.
GCCTTGAACGAGTTCTGCGCCGTGAACAGTTGATTCTCGAAGGACCGCTTCCGCGCCTCATCGTTGCCGATGTACTCCTTGAGCACCCGCACCGTTCGGCTGAAGCCACCGAGCAGACCCGGATATTCCACGTCGCGCAGATACTCAAGCTGCGCGTAGGTGAGCAACCGCCCGGTCGAGCCTGGATTCCCCACGACGAACACCAGGTCGCCCTCCTGCGCGCCGGCCTCGCTCCACCGGAGATACTCGCTTACGCGGAGCGGCGCGCCGGTCTCGTAGATCCGAAACAGTGTCAGGTCGAGGTCGAACCGCGGGTAGGTGAAGTTGTCGGGGTCGCCCCCGAAGAAGGCCACCTCCTCCTCAGGGGCCATCACGAGCCGGACGTCATTGAAGCGGCGGTAGCGATAGAGCGAGTAGCGGCCCCCCTGATAGAAGCTCACGACCTGGCAGGTCTCGTCCGGCGATTGACACTCCCCCTGGATCTCGGCGATGGCCGAGTCACGCTGCGCGACCCGCGTGGCGGCTGCACTCGCCGTGATACGCCGGTGCACCCGGTGGGTCACGTCCTCGATCGCACGCAACTGATCGGCGTACATGTTCGGGCACTTCTTTTCCTCGCTGACCGACCGCGCGACGAACCCGCTCCGCTGATAGTTGGTGTCGGACGGCGACGCGGCTGTGATGCAGCTGCGGGCGCAGTGATGGTTGGTCATGACCAGGCCGCCGCTCGAGACGATCGATGCGGAGCAGCCGGGTATTCGCACCGACGCCAACCGCACCCGCTCGAGCCAGGCGGCATCGGGCGCAAACTTGTATCGGGCCTGCCAATACTCGAGCGGCGGGGCGTCGAACGTCCACATCGTTCCGAACGCCGGCACATAGTTTTTCGGAAGGACCGGCGACTGTGCCGGCGCCGCCACCTGGGCCTGCACCGGAAGAGCGATCAGCACGAGGGCAAAGAGAACGCGGACCATACGGTCAGGGCATCGGTTTGAGGTGGGTGGAAGGTAAATGCGTCGGCACTTTACTGCCGGGCCGACTTTACCGCTGTTCCCGCCTGCCTTATCCCTTCCACCCTCAATTATTCAGGAACCAGGCACATGGCTACTACAAGCAAGGCATCGGCTACCTGGGAAGGTTTTCTGCGAAGCGGGAAGGGCCGCTTCGAGGCGGGCTCGGGGGCGTTCAAGGGAGACTACACTTTCGCGACCCGGTTCGAAGGCGCCCAGGGCACCAATCCCGAGGAGCTGCTGGCCGCCGCCCACGCGGCGTGTTTCAGCATGGCGCTCTCGGTCGGGCTGGAGCGGGCCGGGACACCGGCTACCCGGATCACGACCACCGCGCACTGCACGGTCGACAAGGTCGGCGAGGGCTTCCAGGTGACGACGATGCGGCTCGACGTCCGAGGCGTGGTGCCGGGCGCGACGGCAGCCGCCTTTCAGGCCGCGGCCGAAGGGGCGAAGACCGGCTGCCCGATCTCCGGCGTGATGGCCGGCAATGTCAAGGTCGAGATGGAGGCCAGGCTGGAGCCGTAATTTCGTGGGGGTGATCGCCCTCACGTCACGACCGCACCGGGCGGCGCTATCGTGCCGCGGTGCCCAATACTCGAGCCCGTACCCGGCCGCGCCGGAAGGTCGCTGATCCGATACCGGAGCCGGCGGAAGCAGCCGCTTCCGCCGGGCTTCGCTATGTCAGTGATACCCGGCCCGGCATCCGTCGCCGCAAAGCGGGTAGGGGATTCAGCTACGTTGACCCTCAGGGCGCGACCATCCGAGACCCCGTGACGGTCGCTCGCATCCGTTCTCTTGCCATCCCGCCGGCCTATACCGACGTCTGGATTTGCCCCGACCCGCGGGGCCACATCCAGGCGACCGGCCGGGATGCGCGCGGCCGGAAGCAATACCGCTACCACCCCCGGTGGCGAGCGGTCCGGGACGAAACCAAGTTCGGGCGGATGGTGGCGTTTAGCGAGGCGCTGCCCCGGATACGCAAGCAGGTGGAGGCGGACCTTTCGCGGCCGGGACTCGCGCGGGAGAAGGTATTGGCGACGATCGTTCGGCTCCTGGAGTGCAGCTGCATCCGGGTGGGCAACGAAGAATACGCCCGGAACAACGATTCGTTCGGCCTCACTACGCTCAAGGACGACCACGTAGAGGTTTCCGGCAGTCGCATTCGCTTCGAGTTTCGCGGCAAGAGCGGGAAGCTGCACACAGTGGATGTGGCCGACCGGCGGCTCGCGCGGATTGTCGCCCACTGCCAATCAATTCCGGGCGAAGACCTGTTTCAGTACCTCGACGACTCCGGCGAGCGGCAGACCGTTGGATCCGGCGATGTGAACGACTACATCCGGCAAGCTGCCGGCGACGACTTCAGCGCCAAGGATTTCCGCACCTGGGTCGGGACCATTCTGGCCGTCGAGGCGCTCCGCGAGGCCGGCACGTTCGATTCGGAGCGCGAGGGCAAATCAAAGCTGCTTGGCGCCATTGATCGCGTCGCACAGCAGCTCAACAATACCCGCGCAGTCTGCAGGAAGTACTACGTTCACCCGGCGGTGGTCGACAGCTATCTGACAGGAAGCTTGATCACCGAGGTGACCCCGTCCCGGAACGGCACTGGTCCGGCCACGTTGACCAAGATGGAGACAGCGGTGCTGGGACTGATCCGGACCCCGCCGGCCAACGGCTCCAACAGAGGGCCTAGTTCGATCTGACCTGGTAGCGTATCAGGACTCCCTCCACGAATTCCGCCAGCACGCGCTCACCGCCCCGCTCAAAGGTACGGGTCTGAACCCGAAGGCTTCCTTCCATTCGTTCTGTGGTGTCAATCGGATCGCCCAGCATTGCCTCGACGTCCTCTGCGGCGAGCCCCTTTTTCAGCCCGAGCGCGAGCGGTGGCGGCTCGGGCTGCGCTGGTTCCCCACCGAAGTCCACATACTTGGCTAGCGCGGATTCGACTGCGTCAGGCGTCAGGGCGCTGGGAGGCACTCCATCCCGCCACCGCAGATTGAATCGCGCGCCGCCGGCCAGCCGGCGCTCCTGAATCGATGCCCGCCGACGCTCGGTGGCCTCGGCCATCAGCGCACGGTTTCGCCGGTCCTCCCGTTCCCGGTGCGCCCGCAGGTAATCGAGCTCGTCCTCCATTCGCTCTTTCACGACCGGGTCACGCACATTCTTCACGTCGCGCTCGAGATTTCGCTCACGCTCCGTCTTGGGGACGGGGGTATAGCCTACCGACGGATCCGTTTGGTCGCCGAGCGTGCCGTATCCGCCGCCAAGCTGAAATTCGATCAGGTTGCCTTTGACCTTGACCTTGGTCACCATCGCCCGCTCGCCCTCGCGGATCGCAGTTCCATACTGCTTTATCCGCGATTGGTAGCGGGGAAAGTCGATCGGCGGCGTGGCAGCCGGGTACACATCGACACCGTCGTCGGTCGCAGGCAGGTCCATGCGAACCACGACCATCCGGCCCTCGAAGTGGCTCTTGAGTGTCGCCTCGTTCTGAGCGGCGGCCGGCGCGGCCATCACCAGCGCCGCGGCCCAGATGGCAGTGCGAAGCATGGAGGATGGCCGGATGGCCAGATGGCCGGTCATCTGAGCTCCTTCTCAAGCACCCTCCACACCGTTTCCGCCATCCGTTGCTGGCCGGCAGCTGTGGGATGGATCCCGTCCGACTGGTTCATCCCCTCCCGCCCGGCCACGTCCTCCAGCAGGAACGGGACCAGCGGCACATCGTTGGCCTCGGCGAGGTCGGAATAGAGCCGGCTGAAACGTCGGGCGTAGGCAAACCCGTAGTTCGGCAGCGCCCGCATGCCGACCAGCACGATCTTCGGCGGTGGCGACAATGCCCTCGCGCTGTCGATGATCGCCTGGATGTTTGCCTTTAGCGAGTCGGGGCTCAGGCCCCGGAGGCCGTCATTGGCGCCAGTCTCGATGACCAGCACCGCCGGCTCCTGACGCAGGAGCCAGTCGATGCGCCGCACCGCGCCGGCCGACGTCTCGGAGCTCACGCCGGCATTGGCCACCCGGTATGAAAGCCCGGCGGCATCGATCTTCTGCTGGATGAGGGCGGGATAGGCCTGGTCGGGGTCAAGCCCATAGCCGGCGGTGAGGCTGGTGCCCAGAAAGATGATGGTGGGCCGCTCGGCAGAAGAGGCGGCAGGCCCGGGGCGCCGGATCGCTTCGTCGGATGGTTGATCGCAGCCGGCGAGCGCCGCGAGCGCCGCGAGTGTGTAGACGGACCGGAGTATCATTCCCCATGCTCAAGTGTGAATCGCTCTCCCGCGCCTACGTGTCGGGTGGCCGGGAGCTCACGGTCCTGAAGGATATCAGCTTCGAGGTGGAGCCGGGCGGGTTTCTCGCCATCGTCGGGCCGTCGGGCAGCGGGAAGACCACGCTGCTGGGGTTGCTCGCCGGCCTCGATCGGCCGTCGAGCGGTCAGGTATGGCTCGACGGCCAGAATCTGGGGTCGCTCGACGAGGATGCTCGGGCGCGGCTTCGGCGAGAGCGGGTCGGCTTCGTCTTCCAGTCGTTCCAGCTCATTCCCACGCTGACCGCCCTGGAAAACGTCCAGGTGCCGCTGGAGCTGGCCGGCGGCGACGGCGCCCCGGTCGCACGGGAGCTGTTGGACCGGGTCGGACTGGGCGACCGGGGGCATCATTACCCGGCCCAACTATCCGGCGGCGAGCAGCAGCGTGTGGCGCTGGCACGCGCGTTCAGCAATCGCCCGCGTATCCTGTTCGCCGATGAGCCCACGGGCAACCTGGATGCCAAGACCGGCGCCGTCATCATCGACCTCATGGGTGAGCTCAACCGCCAGCTCGACACCACGCTCGTGCTCGTCACCCACGATCCCGAGCTCGCGGCGCGCGCCCGCCGCACCATCCGGCTCGCGGACGGGCGTCTCGTGATGGATACTGCGGCGTGAGCGGCGTTGGTTTCGTCCTGCGCATGGCTCGGCGCGAAGCGCGCGCCGAGGGCCGCCGGCTCGCGCTGCTGGTGGGCGCGGTGGCGGTGGGTGTCGCCGCGCTCGTGGCCATCAATTCGTTCACCCGCAACCTGCAGGATTCGGTTCGCGATCAGGCTCGGGCCCTTCTCGGGGCGGATCTCGCACTATCAAGCCGCCGCGTGCTCTCCCCGCGCGTCACCGCGCTGGTGGACACCTTGGGGTGCGGTGGCGACACGGCTGCCGGCGCCGCCTGCGCCCGCACGGCCTACGTCACCGAATTTCCCGCGATGGGGTTCGTGCCGCGCACCGCCGGGACCCGTCTGGTGAACGCGAGCGCCGTGGCCGGCCCCTATCCGTTTTATGGCGAGATGATCACCCGGCCGCGTGGCGCGTGGGCCGACCTCCAGCGCGGCCGGCACGCCGTCGTCGAGCCTTCCCTGTTGACGGCGCTCAATGCCCGGGTGGGCGACACCCTCTCGCTCGGTGAAGCGCGGTTCGCCATCATCGCCACGGTGGAAAACCTGCCGGGCGAGGTGGGCATGCGCTCGGCGTTCGGGCCGCGGGTGTTCATCCCCGCCGCCTACCTCGAGGAGACCAAGCTGCTCGGCTTCGGCTCCCGGGCGGAGCGGCAGGCGTTCATCAAGCTCCGCACATCCGCCGACGCCGAC
>DASSUE010000174.1:0-8844 GCA_035707305.1 Gemmatimonadales bacterium | reverse complement strand
CGATCCGGCAGATGTGGAAGCAGCACGGCGGCAAGGCCGACATGCGCACGGCGGCGATGATCGTCGCGATCGACAAGGTCGCGCTGAGCTACGCCCAGCTCGGCATCTTCCCGTGACCGCACCGTGGACCGAGGCCGCCGTACATCTCGTCCTCACCCCGGCGGATGCCCCGGTGGCGCGGGCGCTGATGGCCGAGCTCGACGCCGAGGTCGCCGAACGCGATCCGGGCGCGCCAATCCACGGACTGCACCCCGGCGAGCATCGCGACCCGCGGCTCCGGTTCTTCGTGCTCACGGCCGGTGGCATCACCGTCGGCTGCGGCGCGATTCGGGTGTTGGCCCCCGATACGGCGGAGCTCAAGCGCATGTTCGTTCGGCGACCGTTCCGAGGTCGCGGGCTCTCCCAGTCGCTCCTGCGCGGCCTCGAGGATCGGGCGCGCGCTTCCGGCATTCGTTTTCTCCGTCTCGAGACTGGACCGCGACAAGTCGAGGCGCTCGCCCTGTACCGTTCAGCCGGCTATCGCGGCATCGCCACCTATGGGGAATACGTCGACAATCCCGAGAGTATCTGCATGGAGAAGGTGCTCGCCGCCGAGGAGGGTGCGTGACCGGGGAAAACGACCGGGGCCCGGATCAGCCGGGCCCCGGTCGCTATGTAGAGCGTCGGTGCTTCAGCGGCCCGTGTCGGGCTTGGTCTTGGCCGTGTCGTGGCCGCCCTTGTGGGCTTTCCCGGTATCGGCCGTCATCCCGCCAGCCGCAGCGGTATCGGTTCCTACCGTCGCTCCGGCGGTGCCGCCGACGCTGGTGGTGTCGGTCCCGCCCGTCGAGCCCGTCATCCCGGGCGTGGTTTCGCTGGGATTTGCGGCCGAGCCGCTGTCGCGAGCGGTATCGTCACGCGGCCCGCAGCCAATCAGTGTTGCGGCCAACGCGACGCCTAACGCCTGATATTGCCATCTCATGCGTACACCTCTATGTGTCTGGTTCGGAGGCCTCCCCTGCGCCGGCAACCATACGCCCGACCGCAGATCGGCGGAGTGACCTGGGTCACCGATCGGCGTGCCCAGGAATCAGCGCTCCCCGCGCAGCAGCGGAACGAAGCGGACCGGCAGGAGTTGGCGACGGGTGAGCCGGCCCGACGCGTCCTTATGCACCAGGACCAGCTCCTGAAACGGGATCTGGGCTCCCACCGGCATCACTAGCCGCCCCCCTGGCGCTAGTTGCTCCAGCAGTGGCGGGGGAATGCTATCCGCGGCGGCGGTCACCACAATGGCGTCGAAGGGTGCCTCCTCGGGCCAACCCGCATACCCATCCCCGTGGCGAACCACGACGTTGCGATAACCGAGCCTGGCCAGGCGCGCCCGCGCCTCGTCCGCGAGCGCGGCGAAAATCTCGATGGTCCACACTCGCGCACCGGTCGCGGCCAGGATGGCGGCTTGGTACCCCGAGCCGGTGCCGACTTCCAGGACCCGCAGGCCAGGCCGGGGACGAATCAACTCCGTCATGGTCGCCACCACGGCGGGCTGCGAGATGGTCTGTCCGTGACCGATCGGGAGGGGTATGTCCTCGTAGGCGTGGGGCCGTTGGCGTGGCGGGACGAACTCGTGGCGAGGGACGCTGCGGAGCGCGGCCAGGGTGGCGGAATCCCGAATTCCAGCGGCCACGATGTGTTCGTCCACGAGCCGGTGCCGCTCCTCGCGCCGATCGTCCGGACCCTGCCCGGCGGCGGGTTGGGCGATCAGCAGCAGGGCAAACGGCAGGACATGGCGCCACATACCGCCCGGAAACATACCGCGGGGAGCGCCGCAGTGACGGCTTCGCTTGACAGCGGCGTCGGCGGTGCCATCGTCTAGCCATCCTCACCAGAAGGCGCATGGATCATGACGACACGCCTGGCCAAGCCGATGAAACGGGAGCTCGAGCTGGACGGCAAGCTCTACACCATCACGCTCACACCCGACGGCGTAAAGATCACCCCGAAAGGAGCACGCACCGGACAGGAGGTCAGCTGGCGCGATCTGCTGAGCGGCGCGACCGCGCTCCGGCGCGATCTCAACGTCTCCCTCGACGCGTACGGAGGCAGCGGCGATACCGGTAGGACGGGCGGGGGCTCGTAAACGACGCGAGGCGCGGGAACCGCCGCTCAGGCGGTTCCCCAGGGTAGCCCGCAGGGTGACCGCGCCGGCGCTACTGCTTCACCCAGGTCGGGCGAAGATCCCGGGTGACGTTCGTGACCAGCTCGTCCACTACCTGACCGTATGCCTCGTTCGGATCTCGCATCGCGATGGACGGGGTCCGGTCCAGTGACATTCTCCCCACCGTTCCGTTCGCAGCCGAGCTGGAGCGCCAGACGGTTGCGCCGCTGCTGGTCGAGACCAGCCGCACCGTAAGCTCGGCCGACACCGAGGCACGCACGTCGAGATTTCCGCCGCCGCTGAGACGGCCGCGCGGCTTTACGCCCGACACCTTGAGGTGGCCCACGAACACGGCGGGAACCGCCTTGTCGCGCCCCACGGCCTGCGCCAGAGTGGTGGCGTCGCCGGTGGGCACGACCCGCGCGACCGATGAATCGGCCGGACCGAGCTCGAGCAGCTCGACTCCGCGCTGGCTCGCGAGCAGCATCTCGGCGAACCGCTGAGTCGCCAGTGTGCTCAGTTGGGCGTCGGTTTGTTCAGTGGAGAACGCCACCAAGGCCACCCGTCCATAAGGCTCGAGATCGAGCCGGGCCGGCACCTGGGTGTACTTGGCCGCGCACCCGGATAGCAGGACCGCGCCGCAAATGGCCAGCGTGGCGCGCATTCCGAGAGGTCGCTTGGTACGAAGCTTCAACATGTTAGCGACACCATGGCGTGGGATGGTGACCGAGGGGGGCAAGAGACGCGCCACGGCCCCATTTTGCGGTCATGGACAGAATCCAGGCCGGCTGCGCGACGTGCATCCTCTGCGGCGAGGCCATCAAACCCGGTGACGATGCGTTCGTCACCCCCGACTTCCTGGCCGCCGAGTCGGATCCGCTCTGGCGCTTCACCGATGCGACCGTTCATCGCACCTGCTTCATCGTGTGGGAGCACCGCAAGACGTTCGTAGCGCGCTACAATCGGCTGGCGCAGCGGCTGGCCGCGCAGGACGGGACCTATCTTCACCTGACCAGTGAGGGCGAGCTGGTACCGCGAACTGGAGTACCGCGGGGTTGGTCAGGTCCGACGCACTAGGGGGGAAGGCCGTTGGGGGGGCACGCTTACTTTGAGGAAGAAAGGAGGGCCTATGGCTCGTCGATCAGCGGCCCGGGGCAGCACCGGCGCCGAACGTCAGATTCAGGTTCGTCAGGTCACCCATGTACAGGCGTCGTGGACCGAGCAGAATCGCGGTGAACCCGGAGCATTTACGCTGCAGCTCATACTCGACAACGGTGCCGCGGAATACGTGCTCCGCCCCACAGCTGAGGACGCGGACGTCTTGGTGAAGCTGTTTGCCCGCAGTGCCAACGCCAGCTTCGACGTGGATCGTAAGGTGCTGATGTTCGGGAATCTGGCAGTCAAGTGAGCAATGAGATCGCGCACGATGTCGGCTGATCAGGACGACCGCCGCCGCGCTCGTCGTGGCGTTGATCGCCGGGCTCGTCGCCGCCCGTCTTCGCTTGCCGCCGCTGGTCCGCTACCTGCTGGCGGTCAGGAACGTCGCGGTGCCGGGCGCGCTGGTACAGATCGGCGTCGCACCGCTACCCCCCCGCTGAGCTCCCGGTCTCGGTGGACCAGACCGCGCTGCCAGGTCACGTGCTGGTGGGGGGCTACGGCCGTGTCGGCCGACGAATCGCCGATAGCCTGGGCGAGCGGTCAATTCCAGTCGTGGTTGCGGAGCAAAATTGCGGGATCGTGGAGCGGCTCCGGCTGCGGGAGATTCCTGCCGTGTCCGGTGATGCCTCCGACCCGGGCGTGCTGATCCAGGACCCACGTCGCCCGCGCGGACGTCCTCGTTCTCGCGGCGCCCGAAGGTTGCAGGTGCGGAAGATCGTGGAAGCGCGAACGACCCGGCTCTGTATTCCTGCCCGAGCGCGAGCTCGCGATCGCGATGGCATAACGCATTCTCGAGCGGCGCGTGGAGCGCGAGCCCCGTTCCGAGGTGCTGCCGTAGCGCGACTCATCGGGAAGCGTTAGCGTAGGAACCCGTTCCCCCTCCTTGACCGAGACACCGTGATGACGGCGCTGCCGGTTATCCTCGCGTTGGGATTCATCCTGGGCATGCGGCACGCCACCGATGCCGACCACGTCATCGCGGTCACGACCATCGTGTCCCGCCAGCGTCGCGCCGGATCGGCGCTGGCGATCGGGACAGCGTGGGGCGTCGGTCACACCCTGACGCTCCTCATCGTGGGCGGCGGCATCGTCCTCTTCGGCTGGGTGATACCGGAGCGACTGGGGCTCTCGCTGGAGCTTGCGGTGGGCCTGATGCTGATCGTCCTCGGGGTCGCCAATCTTCGCGATCTCGCCCAATTCTTCCACCGGCCCGTTCCCGACGCCGACCGCCACGCGATCGTGCATTGCCACGCCCACCCGCACGGCGAATACATCCACTCGCACCCGCACGGCCACCAGCCGGAATCGCACCCGCACGCACCCGACCGGAATCCGGTGAGCTGGCTCGACGGGCATCTGGGCGAGGTTCCGTTCTATCGCCTGTTTCGTCCGCTCCTCGTCGGCGTCGTGCACGGCCTCGCAGGATCGGCGGCAGTCGCGCTCCTGGCGTTGGCAGCGATCGATCGGCCGGGGTTGGCGATCTTCTATCTTCTCCTCTTCGGCATCGGCACCATCGCCGGGATGATGATCGTTACTGCTGCGATCGTCGCACCGTTCCGCTATCTGGGCTACCGCTCAGGAGTGTTTGCCCGCCGCCTCCGCCTGGCCGCCGGCCTCGTCAGCGTGAGCGCCGGTGCCTTCCTTGCGTACCACATCGCGGTCGTGCGGGGGCTGTTGCTGGGTTCGCCAGGATGACGGCCTCTCGCTAGGTTTGCCTGCGCGGCGTGGCGATTTCTCTTCGGCTGGGGGTGCTCGACATGACAGGGAGGCAATCGGTCGGGCTGGCGGACCTGGACGTGCTCGCGACCCGGATCATGGAGGGTTCCCTGCCGAATCGTCCCGGCTGCACTCTGGAAGTGTCCCGACTTGCCTGGAATCAGAACTCGCTCGACGCGCAGCATCGCTTCGAGGACGCGTGCGACCAGCAGGGCATCGCGTTCAAGGTCGTGGAACAACTGACCGGGGTCGACTGGGTGTGCCCGCCTTGAGCCCGCGCTAGAGGTCGTCGGTACGGAGCAGGCTGCACAGCACCACGTCTTCGTACCTGCCCCACTTGAGCACCTCCTCCCTGAGCAATCCCTCCCGCCGCATCCCGATTCGCTCGAGCACCTTTCCCGACGCGGGATTCCGCACCAGATAATGCGCGTGGATCTTGTGCAGCCCCAGTTCGTCGAAGCCATAGCGGACCACGGCTGCCGCGGCTTCGGTCGCATATCCCCGGCCCCAGAACGGCACCCCGATCCAGTAGCCGAGCTCGGCGCGCCATTGTGCTCGATCGATTTGCTGGAGGCCGACCACGCCTACCAGCTCGCCGCGGTCGTGGCGCACGGCGAAGCGCACGGCGCCGCCCGCGGCCTGCTCGGTCGCGTCCAGTGCGAGGAACTTGCGGGCGTCGTCCTCCGCGTACGGATGGGGAATCGTGGCGGTGGTATCGGCGATCTCGAACGCGCCCGCGAGGGCCACGAGCGCCGGGACATCCCCCGCCTCCAGCGGCCCCAGAGTCAGACGACGAGTCCGCAGGATAGGCACGACCGTCAGGCCTTCGGCCGCCATTGGACCTCCCGCAAACGGACCCGGCCTCGGGCGTCGAATCGAATTCCCTCCCGCTCGAGCAGCATGCGCTGGTGGAGCTCGGCGCCCAGCCGGCTCCGCCGGCTCACTTCTCCGCGAGCGTTGATCACGCGATGCCAGGGAACCCGCGTCCCCTGCCCGAGCGCGCTCAGGGCGTACCCGACCTGCCGCGCGTGCGTGCCGCGCCCTGCCAGCCGGGCGACCTGCCCGTAGGTCGCCACGCGCCCACGCGGAATCCGCCGGATGACCGCGTACACTCGATCCCATCCGTCTCGAGGCATTTCGACGCTGGAATGGGTAGCCGCGAGCTACCGTGGAATGACTAAGGTGTCCCCGGCCGCCAAAATGAGTAAAGGGTCAGGTTCGCACCGAACCGTCAGCGCTGCTCGCTCGATCCAGCCGGCACAGGAGCGCGTCGATCGCGACACCGGCCTCGGCACCCTCCGCCGCGGCGACGATCACCAACTGCGCATCCTTCGACGCATCCCCGGCCACGAACACGCCGGGCACATCGGTTCGCTCGGCGCGGCCTGTTTCAACCGTACCGTGGTGATTGAGGCGACAGCCGAGCCGCTCCGCGAGCGATGACCCCTGGCGCTGCTGCGTGGCGACGAACAGTGCCGCCCGCTCGATCGGCGGCGCCCCATCGAAGTAAATCCGCTCCAGCCGGCCGTCTACACCCTCGAGCCGGCGGACCCGTTCCGGACGGATGCTGACGTTCGCGAGGGCGAGCTCGGCCCGCAGCTCGTCGCTGATGTCCGCATCGCCGTCGGCGAGCCAAGTGACGTCGGACGACCATTGCCGGAGTCTGATGGCGAACCGCGCGCCGCTCTCGCCCGGCCCATGCACCGCGATGGCGGAGTCCCGATGCTCCCATGCGTCGCAGTAGGGGCAATGGTGAACGCTCCGCCCGTACAGCGCGTCGAGGCCCTCGAGATCCGGCAATTGGTCGATCACGCCGGTGGCGATGAGGAGCGTGCGGCTGCGAATTCGTTCGCCGGTATCCAGGATTACCTCGAATCCATCGCCCTGTTGCGTGGCATCCACCACCCGGGCCCGACGGTGCTCAACGCTGGCATAGGGCGCCAGCTCGGCGCGGGCGATGGCGAGGAACGTGTCGGGCGGGATGCCGTCACGGGTGAGATACCCGTGCATCGCCTGAGACCACCGGTTGCGCGGCTCGCCGGTATCGCAGACGAGGGCACGACGGCGAGCGCGGCCCAGAACCAGCGCCGCGCTGAGACCGGCGGGGCCGCCGCCGGCGACAACACAATCCCAGGGGGAATCCCTCACACCGGGGGAGTCACCCCGATCTCGCCGGACTCCATCACCTGCTTGAACCGGCGGAGATCCTCCTGGACCTGCTCGCCGGGTTCCTCGCCCAAGAGCTTCGCGACGGCGGCACCCAGGCGACCGGCGGGCGGTGCGTAACTCAGCACCACGCGTACGATGGTGCGGCTAGCGTTGCCGACCGGCGTGAAGTGCACCGAGCCCGCGTTAGCGACGTCCGAGCCGGGGAGCGACCGCCACGCGATCAGTTCGTTGGGGAGCTCGTTGTGGATCTCGGCGTCCCACGTGATCCGGCTGCCGGCGGGTCCTCGCGCAGTCCATCGTGACCGTTGAGGCGTGACCGCCGTAACCGACTCGAGATGCTCCATGAACCGGGGGAGATTCTCGAAGTCACGCCAGAACGCGTATAACTCCTCGACCGGCCGGTCGATCACGACGCTGCGCTCGACCTTGATGCCTTCGGGGCCGGCCACGCTGGCAACCGGACTCGCGATCTGTTCACGTCGCGCCGAGTTGCGGCCGAGCGCCCGATTCACCCGGCATCGGCCGGTGAGACCCCGCAGGATGAGCGACCCGCCGATCGGGATCAGCAGTCGCGCGGCGCGGCCGCGACGAACGGAATACATGGTGAGCGCGGCGCCGGCCAACACCGACAGCACGCGCTCGACCGTCCCGACATTGACGCCGTCGTCGGTACCTAAAGGGATTCGCATCGCGGAAACGTCGTGGCGCGCGGAGCGGGTCGCCGTGAGTGGGGTCACAGGGTGGGTGACCGGCATCACGCCGGGATATCGGTGACTGTGTCGGCCTCTACGGCATCGAGCAGGATTACGAGCACGCCGGACTGGCGCGCGTGGGCGATCGCCGAGGGGGTCACCAGGCCGCCGCGCTCCAGAATCACGCTGTCGTCCAGCGCGAGCACCTGGCGCGTCACGCGGCGTCCGAGCGACTGGTTGATGCGCAGGCGCTCGCCCTCCCGCGCCATCCGATGCTGGAGGTGCCGAACGTTATCCTGGACCTTTTCCCACAGGCGACGCGCGCGCGGTACCGCCCGCCGTTCGCCGACCGAGTCCTCCGTGGGCGTCACGGGGTGCTCTCGTCGACTCGAGCGTCGGACGGCCGGCGCCGCCGAGGATCGTCCGCGGGAAACTCGACTGGCGGAACCTCCTCCGGATCGCTGTCGGCCGCAGGTTGCTCCAGCGCGAAACGCCGCCGCTCATCGTCGTCCATGGTGGCGAACTCACGACTCACGTTCTTGGCCATCATCGCTCCCGATTGACTGCGTGTCAGGCGCGCTGGACGTCGCCGCGCTGGCGCCGATCGACTTGCGTTGCATCGCGACGTTCAGGCCCCTCGTAGGGTCCGAACTGCTCCAGCGCCTCCACGATCTCCGTAGGCCCCACATCGGCCCCGTTTGCCCGCAACAGCATAAGTGCCTCCGCCGCGCGAGCGCCCGCCCGCACGGTGATCAACGCGCCGCCCTGCTCGAACCCTCGCCCGAAACGGCGGGCCTCGTGTTCGGGAATCCCCATGCCGACGAGCGTCCCGACCAGTCCTCCCGACGCGGCGCCGATCCCCGCGCCGGCCATCGCCGTTCCGCCAGCCGCTCCCAACGCCGCGAGCGCGCCACCGGCGACCACCGGACCGATACCCGGAATCACGAGGGCACCGACCCCGACCAGGAGACCGACCAC
>DASSUE010000173.1:0-14594 GCA_035707305.1 Gemmatimonadales bacterium | reverse complement strand
TCGGCCCGCGACTTTATCCGGCGCACCTTCGGTGCTCCCTACCTGCCGGACGCGGCGAACCAGTACAGCTCGCGGAAGCAGACCGCCAAGGTACAGGATGCCCACGAGGCCATCCGTCCTACCGACGTTCTCCGGCGGCCGGAAGACGTCCAGCGGTTCCTCGAGCCCGACCAGTACCGGTTGTACCAACTGGTGTGGCAGCGGTTCCTGGCGTCGCAGATGATGCCCGCGGTCTATGACATGACGATCGTAGACTTCGACCTCGGCCGCTATCTGTTCCGCACCACCGGCTCGGTGCTGCTGTTCGACGGCTATCACGCCATATATATGGAAGGGCACGAGCGCGAAGAGGGCCGGAGCATCGACGACCTGGCCGCGCTTCCCGCGCTGGCCGAGGGCGATCAGGTCGAGGTGCGCGCGATCGTTCCGTCGCAACATTTCACCGAGCCGCCGCCCCGCTTCTCGGAGGCGAGCCTGGTGAAGGAGCTCGAGCGGCTCGGCATCGGACGCCCGTCCACGTATGCGGCCATCATCTCCACGCTCACCGACCGGGAATACGTCCAGCTCGACCAGCGCCGGTTCCACACGACTTCGCTGGGCGAGACGGTCGAGCAGATCATGGTCAGCCGCTTTCCCGACATCTTCAACGTCGGGTTTACGGCGGAGATGGAGACCGAGCTCGACCGGATCGAGGATGGCGAATTGGGCTGGCAAGACGTGCTGCACGACTTCTACGGACCGTTTACCCGGGCGCTGGATGCCGTGGATGTCAACGCGTTGGTCGCGGAGGCACACGGCTTGTCACCCGAGCGGCTGGCCGGCGAACGCTGTCCCAAGTGCGGCTCACGGGTGGAGCTCCGCACCGGCCGGTTCGGCCCCTACCTGGCGTGCGAGAAGTACAAGGAGCAGTGCGACTACGCCAAGTCGCTCCGGAAGGACAAGGTGCCTGACCGCCCCACCGACGAGAAATGCCATCTCTGTCAGGCCCCGATGGTCATCAAGACCGGCCGTTTCGGGGAGTTCCTGGCGTGTACCCGCTATCCCGAGTGCAAGGGGACCCGCGCCATTCCGCTCGGCATCAAGTGCCCCAAATGCATCGAGGGTGATCTGGCTGAGCGTCGCACCAAGCGAGGCAAGTCGTTCTGGGGTTGCGTGCGCTATCCGGCGTGCGACTTCTCCACCTGGAACCGGCCGGTGGCGGAGGAGTGTCCCTCGTGTGGGTGGGTGGGCCTGGAGAAGAAGGTCAGCAAGGCCGAAGGCGAGGTGTTTACCTGCCTCAAGTGCGGCCATCGCGACGTGGCGATCGAGCCGGAGGAGATGGCCCTGACGTGACCGCAGTGGTGGTCGGCGGCGGGCTCGCGGGCTGCGAGGCGGCCTGGGCGCTCGCCGGGCGCGGGGTCGATGTGACGCTGTGCGAGATGCGCCCGGCGGTTCGTACCCCAGCCCACCAGACCGATCGTCTCGCCGAGCTGGTCTGCAGCAACTCGTTCAAGTCGCTGGAGCTGAGCAATGCGCACGGCCTGCTCAAGGCCGAGCTCAGGCGTCTCGGGAGCCTGCTGCTCGAGTGCGCCGAGCTCGCGCGGGTTCCCGGTGGGGCGGCCCTGGCGGTCGACCGCGATGTGTTTTCCCGCGAGGTGCAGCAGCGGGTCACGTCGCATCCCTGCATCCGGCTCGTGCGCGAGGAGATCCGTGACATCCCGTCGCCCTCGGTGATCGCGACCGGACCGCTGACCTCCGAGCCGCTCAGCGCCGCGCTGAGGGAGCGGCTCGGCGCCGAGGCGCTGGCGTTCTACGACGCGATCGCTCCAGTGGTGTCCAGCGAATCGCTCGACCACGGGCGGCTCTATCCGCTCTCACGCTACGGCAAGGGCGACGGCGACGATTACCTCAACGCGGCCATGAACGCGGAGACCTACGCCGCGTTCGTCGACGCGCTGCTCACCGCCGACCAGTTCACCGCCCACGAGTTCGACCAGGTGCCGTACTTCGAGGGATGCTTGCCGGTGGAGGAGATGGCGCGCCGAGGGCGCGATACGCTGCGATTCGGCCCGATGAAGCCGGTCGGATTGCCGGAGCCCCGAAGCGGTCGCGATCCGTTCGCCGTGGTCCAGCTCCGGCGCGAGGATCGAGCAGGCCAGATGTGGAACCTCGTCGGATTCCAGACCCGGCTTCGCATCCCGGAGCAGCGGCGCGTGTTCAGCATGATTCCCGGTCTCGAGCAGGCCGAGTTCCTCCGCTTCGGCAGCATTCACCGGAACGCGTACGTGAACAGCCCCGCGTGTCTGGGCGAGGCACTGACGCTCAAGGCCGACGACCGCGTGTTTCTCGCCGGACAGATGACCGGCGTCGAGGGGTACACCGAGTCCATCGCGACCGGGCTGGTCGCGGGCATCAATCTGGCGCGGCGGCTCTCGGGCCAGCCGGTCCTGATTCCACCGCCCACGACCATGCTGGGCGGGCTCTACCGCTACCTGCGCGAGGCCGATCCGCATCACTTCCAGCCGATGAACGCGAACTTCGGGCTGCTCGATCCTCTGGACGAGGGCCGGATGGCCGAATGGCCAGGTGGCCGGAGGCGCGTCCCCAAGGAACGTCGCAAGGAGCTCCTGGTCGAGCGGGCACAGGCCGATTTCGAGCGGTGGGCATCGGCGCTGTGACACGGGCCATTCGGGCATCAGGCCATCCGACCATCGACGATTTCCTGCTGCACCTCGAGAAGGAGAGACAGCACTCGCCCCACACCGTCGCCGCCTATCGGCGCGATCTGGCGGCGTTCACGGCGTTCTGCGACCGGCACTATGGGCGCTGGACCTGGGGGTCGGTGGATCGCGCGGGTGTGCGCGGATTCCTGGGCGACCTGCAGCGGCGGGGACTGTCGAAGCGCTCGGCGGCGCGCGCGCTGTCGGCGGTGAGAAGCCTGTACCGCTGGCTCCAACTGCACCACGATGTCCCTGCCGCAGTGCCCCGCGCCGCCCGAGTGCCCAAGATCGACAAACGATTGCCGACGCATCTCGACCGCCAGACGCTCGACACCCTGTTCGACTGGGCGGAGCAACGAGCCGGTGGCGGTGATTTCATGGCCGCGCGCGATCTCGCGATGCTCGAGCTCTTCTACTCGACCGGCATGCGCTTGTCGGAGCTGGCCGGGCTGGATCTGGGCTCGCTGGACCTGCTCGCCGATCAGGTCAAGGTGCGGGGAAAAGGGCGCAAGGAGCGAATCGTTCCGGTCGGCTCACGCGCGGTCCGGGCGCTCCGAGGGTATCTTCGGCTGCGCGAGCGCATGCCCAGCGACCCCGGCGGTGGACGGCAGGCTGTATTCGTGAGCGTACGGGGTCGAAGGCTGTCGGCCCGGGCGGTTCAGCGGCAGATGCACCGGCTGTTCGACGCGGTCGGCGCCGAGAACGTGCGGGTCCACTCACTCCGGCACAGCTTCGCCACCCATCTGCTCGATGCCGGCGCGGACCTGCGCGCGGTGCAGGAGCTGCTGGGTCACGCGTCGCTCACGACGACGCAGATCTACACTCACACCAGCGTGGAACGCCTGAAGACCGTGTACAAGCAGGCGCATCCGAGGGCATGAGCATGACGTTTCACGGCACCACGATCCTGGCGGTCCGAAAGAACGGCCGGGTGGCCCTCGGCGGTGACGGTCAGGTGAGCATCGGCGATACCGTCATGAAGTCCAGCGCGGTGAAAGTGCGGACCCTCAAGTCCGGCAAGGTGCTCGCCGGTTTTGCCGGGTCAGTCGCGGACGCGATCACGCTGTACGAGAAGTTCGAGGAGAAGCTCGACCGCTTCCCGGGCAACCTGCCGCGGGCCGCGGTGGAGCTGGCCAAGGACTGGCGTAGTGATCGAGTGCTGCGGCGGCTCGAGGCGTTGCTCGTGCTGGCCGATCTGGAGCACGCGTTCCTGCTGAGCGGCGCCGGGGAGTTGATCGAGCCGGACGACGGGATCGTCGCCGCGGGCTCGGGCGGAAACTACGCCCTCGCCGCCGCACGGGCGCTCTTGCCGGACGCGAATCTGACGGCTCGCGAGATCGTGCAGCGGTCGCTGGAGATCGCCGCGGATATCTGCGTGTTCACCAATCGAAGCATCACGGTACTGGAGTTGCCGGTATGACGGACGTCGTCACTCCTACGCCCCCGTCCGCGGAAGCGCAGGCCGGATCGCAAGAGCCGCTGCCGTGGCTGGAGGAGCTGCCGCCCCGGCAGATCGTCGGGGAGCTGGACCGCTACATCGTCGGACAGGACGCTGCCAAGAAGGCCGTCGCGATCGCGGTGCGCAACCGCTGGCGCCGGGCCCAGACGCCGGAGGAGATCCGGGACGAGATCACGCCGTACAACATCATCCTCATCGGTCCGACCGGCGTCGGGAAGACGGAGATCGCCCGGCGCCTCGCGCGGCTCGCGGGCGCCCCGTTCATCAAGGTCGAGGCGTCGAAATTCACCGAGGTGGGCTACGTGGGACGCGACGTCGAATCCATGGTGCGCGACCTGGTGGACACCGCCATTACCATGGTGCGGGGCGAGCGGGAGGACGAGGTGTATCCCCAGGCGGAGCAGCGGGCGGAGGAGCGGTTGCTGGACCTCCTGCTGCCGGCCCCACCAACCGGCACACGGCCGGCCGGCCAGGCGAGCGCCGATGCCGGACCACCGGTGTTCGTGGTCTCGCCCGGCGGCCAGGCGAAGCCCGAGCGCGCGCCCGGCGAGGAGGAGCGCCGCAGCCGCTCGCGCGAGAAGCTGCGCGACCTGCTCGCGCAGGGGCGGCTCGACGACCGCGAGGTCGAGGTCGAAGTCACCCCGCAGCAAAACCTGCCCATGCTCGAATTCATGCAGCCGCCCCAGGGCATGGAGGGACAGGACGTCAACATCAGCGACATGCTCCAGGACGTGCTCGGAAGGCGGAAGAAGCGGCGCACCATGAAGGTGCCCGAGGCCCGGCGCATCCTGGTGGACGAAGAGCTGAAAAAGATGGTGGACATGGACGACGTGGTGAACGAGTCGCTCGACCGGGTCGAGAACCACGGCATCATCTTCGTGGACGAGATCGACAAGATCGCCGGCGAGCGGGGCCCGTCGGCCGGGCCGGACATCTCACGGGAGGGCGTGCAGCGGGACCTGCTGCCGATCGTGGAAGGGTCCACGATCCAGACCCGCTACGGCTACGTGCGGACCGACCACATCCTGTTCATCGCGGCCGGTGCGTTTCACATCAGCAAGCCGTCGGACCTGATCCCCGAGCTCCAGGGGCGGTTCCCCATCCGGGTGGAGCTGCAGCCGCTTACCCAGGCAGACTTCATCCGGATCCTGACCGAGCCGGAAAACGCGATCACCCGCCAGTATCAGGCGCTGGTGGCCGCGGAGGGGCGCGAGCTCGAGTTTACCCAGGATGGCATCGAGGAGGTCGCCCGCTTCGCCTGGCTGGCGAACGACCGGATGGAGAACATCGGCGCTCGCCGGCTCCACACCGTGATGGCGACGTTGATGGAGGACCTGCTGTTCGATCTTCCGGAATGGCCCGAGCAGCGCATCGTCTTCAGCGCCGCCGAGGTCCGGGAGCGGCTCACGCGGGTGGTGAACGACGACGATCTGCGGCGGTATATTCTCTAGTGACGAGTGACGAGTGACAAGTGGTCGAGCCGCCGCCACTCGTCACTTGTCACTTGTCACCTCCAGTCGATACAGCACCCCGCCCTTGATGACGGCCGTGGGCCGTTCGGTCACCCGAATATCCTCCAGCGGATTTCCAGGGAGCGCCACCATATCGGCCAGCTTGCCCGGCGCGATGGTGCCCCGATCGTCCACGCCGAGCAGATCCGCTCCATTCACCGTGGCGGTGCGAAGCGCCTCGAGGGGTGACATGCCTCGACTCACCAGTGAGGCGAACTCGCGCGCGTTCTGGCCGTGGGGGAAGACCGCGGCGTCGGTCCCGAACGCCATCTTGACCCCGGCCGCAATCGCCCGCCGATGGCTGGCCTTTGCGGTCTCCGCGATGCTCTTGCGCTTGCTGCGGAGCGGCTCCGGCAGGTCCTCCCGCACGATGTCGCGGAGATATGTCGTGGGCACGAGGTAGGTCCCGCGGCGCTTCATCTCGTCGAAGATCTCGTCGGTGAGCATCGAGCCGTGCTCGATCGAGGCCACGCCGGCCTTCACGGCCGCCAGTATCCCCTCGGTGCCGTGCGCGTGCGCTGCGACCCTGAGGCCGTGCCGCGCGGCCTCGTCCACGGCGGCGCGAAGCTCGGCGTCGGACATCTGCTGCGCGCCGACGCTGGCCTCGAACGAGAGCACGCCGGCCGTCGCGCACAGCTTGATCACCTTCGCGCCGTACTTGATCTGCTCCCGTACCGCCTGCATCACCAGTGCCGGCCCGTCGGCGGTACCCTCCTGCAGGGACTCCACCAGGATGTCCGGCGCAAAGCCGGTCTGGTCGCAGTGGCCGCCGGTCACGCCGATCGAGTGCCCGGCCGGGAACATGCGCGGGCCGTCCACGTCCCCGCGGTCGATGGCCCGCATCAGCGCGACATCGGCGAAGTCGCTCCCGCCGACGTCCCGCACCGTGGTGAAGCCCGCGAAAAGCGTCCGCCGGGCGTTCCCGGCGCCGCGGAGCGCGTAGTCCGGTCCGATGTCCCGGGCCGGCCGCAACGTGAAGTCGCCGTCCACGTCGTCAGTGAGGTGCGTGTGCCCGTCGATGAACCCGGGCACCAGCGTAACGTCGCCGAGGTCGGTCATGGCGGCCGCGGCCGGCGACTCGGTGCCGATGCTCGCGATCCGTCCGTTCACAATCGTCACCACTGCCGGCGACCGGATCTGGCCGGTGGTCACGTCGAGCATGCGCGCGGCGCGCACCACCGCCACCTGCTGGCCGGCGCGCGGGGGAACGACGCGTCCGCCTTTCATCACCCACCGCACCTGCTCCAGGACCTTCACGTCCTCCAGCGGGTTGCCCGGCACCGCGATGACATCCGCCAACTTCCCCGCCGCGAGCACGCCCCGGTCGTTCACGCCCAGGAGATCCGCCGCGCTGACCGTCGCGGTGCGGATCGCCTGGAGCGGCGTCATTCCGTAGCCGACGTAGGTCGAGAACTCGCGGGCGTTCTGGCCGTGCGGATAGACCGCGGCGTCGGTCCCGAACGCGATCCTGACGCCGGCCCGGATGGCGCGCCGGTGGGTGTCCTGCGCCCTCGGAATCACGCTCTCGGCCTTGGCGCGGATCTGGGGCGGGAGCTTGTCGAGCGGCATGCCGGTGAGCAGGTACGCTGTGGGCACCAGATAGGTGCCGCGCTGCTTCATGAGCGCGAGCGTCGCGTCCGATATCACGGAGCCGTGCTCGATCGACGCCACGCCCGCGCGCACCGCTGCGGCGATACCCTCGTTGCCGTGGGCGTGCGCCGCCACCTTGAGGCCGTGCCGGCGGGCCTCGGTTACAATTGCGCTCAGCTCCTGCTCGCTGAGCTGCTGGGCGCCCACGGGGCCTTCGAACGAGAGCACGCCGGCTGTCGCGCACACCTTGATGACCTTGGCCCCGTGCTTCGCCGTGTAGCGCACCGCCTTGACCACCTCGTCCACGCCGTCTGCGACACCCGACTTCCAGTCCGACTCAAGCACGCCCGGCCGCCACCCGGTGGCATCGCAGTGCCCGCCGGTGATGCCGATGGCGTTGCCGGCCGGCACGATGCGCGGGCCGAGCACCCGGCCGGCGTCGATCGCGTGCATGAGCCCGACATCGGAGAAGCCGCCGGCTCCCACATCCCGGACGGTGGTGAAGCCGGCCCTGAGCGTTCGCTCGCCGTAGAGCGCGCCGTGGAGCGCGAGGTCCGCCGGGGTCTCCCGCACCGGCACACCAACCCAGTCGTCGTCGAGCTGCCCGGTGAGGTGCGTGTGCATGTCGATGAGCCCGGGGAGCAGCGTGACGTCGCCGAGGTCGATCGTGGCCGCGCCGGCCGGTGTCTCGCGGCCGCCCACGCGGACGATACGGTCGTCCTGTACCACCACGATGCCGGGACGCAGGATGATGCCTCGCGCCACGTCGAGGAGGCGCGCGGACCGGACGACCGTGACCGCTGAATCCTGGGCCGCGAGGTGCAGAGCCGGGACGAATGAGAGGACGGCGGCGGCGCGAACCGCGCGCCGGACAACATGGGTCATGAAATCGCTCCACGGCGTGCGAAAGGCGTGCGAAAGCAGAGTCGCCGGAACGTAGCGCGGCCGGCAGCCGCGTCAACGGCGCTCTGGCGCCTCGTATCCGGCCGGGGTAGAATCCGCCGTCCATCGGCCGCCCCCCTGCCCGCGACCTCATGCCGAAGCGCGACTTCCTCGCCATTCCCGATTTCAGCAAGCCCGAGCTTCTCGCCCTCTTCGATCTGGCCGCACGGATGAAGCGGGAAGACTATCGCGAACGCCCGCTCGCGGGCCGCACGTTGGCGATGGTCTTCGCGAAGAGCTCAACCCGGACGCGGGTGTCGTTCGAGGTGGGAGCCTACCAGCTCGGCGGGCACGCGCTCTTTCTCTCGTCGCGCGACATCCAGATCGGCCGGGGCGAGCCGGTCCGCGACACCGCTCGCGTGCTGAGCCGTTACGTCGACGGCATCATGATCCGCACCTTCGATCAGGCGGAAGTGGAGGAACTGGCCCGGTTCGCGTCGGTGCCGGTGATCAACGGTCTCACCGACCTCCAGCATCCCTGCCAGGTTCTCGCGGATCTGCTCACCGTGCGGGAAGCACTGGGAGGCTGGGACGGCAAGACCGTCGCGTGGATCGGCGACGGCAACAACATGGCCCACAGCTGGCTCGACGCGGCCAGCGTGCTCGGCTTCGAGATCCAGCTCGCGTGTCCCAAGGGCTATCAGCCCGATCCAGCGATTCTCGAGCGGAACCGGTCTCGAACCCGGGTGCTGCTCACGGAGGATCCCGCCGAGGCGGCCGCGGGCGCGCACGTCGTCAACACCGATGTGTGGGCGTCCATGGGCCAGGAGGCCGAGCAGGCGGAGCGCGAGAAGGCGTTCGAGGGGTACATCGTGGATCAGGCCCTGATGCGCCGCGCGGCGCCGGACGCCATCTTCCTCCACTGCCTGCCGGCGCACCGCGGAGAGGAGGTCGCGGACGACGTGATCGAGGGGCCGCAATCACGGGTGTGGGACGAAGCCGAGAATCGGCTGCACGTGCAGAAGGCGCTGCTGGCGATCCTGATGGGGAATGCGCGGTGAGGTGACCATGCCCGACACCGAGCTCAAGCGAACCCCGCTGTACGACGTGCACCGCGCCCTGGGCGGCAAGATGGTACCGTTCGCCGGCTACGAAATGCCGGTGCAGTACCCGACCGGCATCCTGGCGGAGCATCAGGCGGTGCGCACCGGGGTCGGCCTCTTCGACGTGTCGCATATGGGGGAGTTCGAGGTCACCGGCCCGGACCGCAACGCGTTCGTGAACCGGTTCACCTGCAACGACGTTTCCCGGGTCGAGCCCGGCGGGGTGCAGTATTCGGGTATCCTCACGCCCGAAGGCACGTTCGTGGACGACTGCACCCTCTACCGGTTCGACGACAAGTGGATGGTCGTCGTCAACGCGTCCAACGTGGCGGCGGCGTGGAAGCACATCGTTGACCTCAAGAGCGGCGCGAACGTTCGCCTCAAGGACATCTCCGACGAGGTGGGACTGCTGGCGCTCCAGGGTCCCGGCGCCGAGGCGCTGCTTCAGCCGCTCACCCGGACCAAGCTCGCCGATATCGCGTACTACGGGTTCAGCACCGGATCGGTGGCGGGGGTGGACTGCTTCATCTCGCGCACGGGATACACCGGCGAGGACGGCTTCGAGCTCTACTGCCGCGACCGGAGCGTGGGGAAGCTTTGGAGCGCGCTCACGGCAGCCGGAGCCGCCCCGATCGGGTTGGGCGCCCGCGATTCGCTCCGGCTCGAGATGGGCTATGCGCTGTATGGACACGAGATCGATCGCACGATCACGCCGCTCGAGGCGGGTCTCGCGTGGATCGTGAAGCTCGACAAAGGGGCGCCCTTCGTGGGCGACGCGGCGCTCCGGGCGCAGAAGCAACGCGGCGTGATGCGGAAGCTGGTGGGATTCCGGCTGGAGGGGAGAGGAATTCCCCGGCAGGGGGCTGCGGTGTGGCATGACGGACGACAGGTCGATGTGGTCCGGAGCGGAGCGATGAGCCCGTCCCTCGGGATGCCGATCGGGACCACTTTCCTCCCGGCCGCGGCTGCGACGCCCGGCACGCGGTTCGAGGTCGAGATTCGGGGTGAGCGGGTGCCGGCAGAAGCGGTGAAGCGCCCCTTCTGGACTCGGGGTACCGCCGGCAAGCGGCCGGACCGTCAGGCTGGCGGTTGATGCGGGTGGCGATCCTCACCATTTCCGACGCGGGCGCGCGCGGCGAGCGCGTCGATGCGTCGGGCGACACCATCGCCCAATGGGCCGGCGGGCGAGGCTACGCGCTCGCGGATCGCGCCCTGGTTCCCGACGAGCCGGGCCAGATCGGGCAGGCGCTCCGCCGCTGGGCCGACGCCGACACCGCCGATTTGGTGCTCACTACCGGCGGCACCGGACTCACGGCCCGCGACGTGACGCCCGAAGCCACCCGCGCGATTCTCGACAAGGAGGCGCCCGGCATCGCGGAGGCGCTCCGCGTCGCCGTGTTGCCCCGTTTCCCCAAGGCCGCGCTGTCCCGGGGTGTGGCCGGCGTCCGTGGGCGAACGCTGGTAGTCAATCTTCCCGGGAGCCCCGGCGGGGTTCGCGATGGGCTCGGCGTGCTGGAGGGATTCATCGATCACGCCGTGGACCTCGTGCGCGGGGAGCGGACCGGACACTGAAGCGATGGCCGCGCAAATCCTGATCACGATGGACGACCTTGAGACCGCGGTGCGCACCAACGCCGCGCTCGAGGCCGCCGGGCTTTCCACCGCGATGTTCAGCTCGCTGGACGATGCGCGCGGCGCGGTGCGGCGGGAGAACCCCGATCTGGTGGTGCTGACCGGCGCGGTCCACGAGGCGCCGAACCTGCAGCTCGCGGCGCTCGCGCGGGACGCCGAGATCTCGACCCTGGCCCTGCTCGAGCCGACCGACTCCGAGCG
The DNA here is from genome assembly GCA_035707305.1 of Gemmatimonadales bacterium. Lineage (GTDB taxonomy): Bacteria > Gemmatimonadota > Gemmatimonadetes > Gemmatimonadales > GWC2-71-9 > DASQPE01. Next base: position 3,517 of record DASSUE010000173.1, on the reverse strand, counting down.
CGGCGAGCGGGTCGCCCGACTCGGCGTCACCGAAGTGTTGGTGAAGCCGGTGCCGCCGGACGAGGTCGCGTCCACCGCACGGCGCCTGCTCGGCCGGCGCGAGCTGCAGCAGCGCACCGGCATCAGCGGCGAGAGCTCTGGCATCCAGGAAGTGCTGGTCCGCATCGAGCAGATGGCGCCGGTGTCGAGCACGGTGCTCATCCAGGGCGAGTCGGGGACCGGCAAGGAGCTGGTCGCCAAGGCGATTCACGATCTGTCCCCGCGCCGGAACAATCCGTTCATCGCGGTCAACTGCGCCGCCATTCCCGACACCTTGCTGGAGAGCGAGCTGTTCGGGCACGAGAAGGGCGCGTTTACCGGCGCCGCCGAGCGCCGGCTGGGGCGGTTCGAGCTGGCCGACACCGGAACCATCTTTCTCGACGAGGTGGGGGAGATGGCTCCGGCTACGCAGGTGAAGTTGCTCCGGGTCCTCGAGGCGCGGTCGTTCTTCCGGGTCGGCGGAACCCAGCCCATTAAGGTGGACGTGCGGGTCATCGCGGCGACGAACAGCGACCTCAAGGAGCTGGTGACGCTGGGCGAGTTCCGGGACGACCTGTACTATCGCCTCAACGTCCTCAACATCTACCTTCCTCCGCTGCGCGAGCGGCGCGCCGACATCCCGCTCCTGGTGCGACGGTTCATCCGCGAGTTTGCCAGCCTTCACGATCGCACGTTCCGGGGGATTACCCCCGAGGCGATGCAGCGGCTGGTCGGGGCTCCCTGGCCAGGAAACGTGCGCCAGCTCCGGAACCTGGTCGAGTCGATGGTGGTCCTCGCGCCGGGGTCCGAGATCCGGGCATCGGACATCCCGCGGGACGTATTCGAGGGTCCGGGAACGATGCTTCCGGCGCGGATCGCCGGCCCGGTGGGGGGCGTTCCCGGCCACGAGCTGGAGTTCATTCTTCGAAGTCTGGTGGACCTCCGGCGGCAGATCGAGGAACTGCGGCTCCGGCTCGACGATCACCCGTCCCGGGTGCAGGTCATCGACATCGGTTCCCAGGCGCCCATCATCGACCTGACCCCGGAAGTCCAACGGCCAGCAGACGATGAGGTGGTTTACCGGTCTGGCATGACAATGGCTGATGTAGAAAGGGCGACGATTACGGCGGCGCTTCGGGAGGCCAAGGGTAACCGAAGGAGGGCCGCGGAGATGCTGGGAATTGGAGAGCGAACCCTTTACCGGAAGATCAAGACGTACGACCTGGACTACTGACCAGTTTTGATACAGTAGTGTCGACAGGATGTAACCCCTTGTTTGATTGACGGTTTGCGTACGATCGGTCGGGACAAAACGGGTTCGCAGGCCGGGGATCTCCCCCAGCGGCCCAGCTGCGACCGATGCTGTAATAGAGTGTCTGTCAATAATTTGCAAGGGGTTGCTGTTGACAGCTGGAACGGCTGTTCCGTATATTGGCACCCGACGGATCAGCGAGCTGCAGGTTTCGGGTCTGGCATCGTGAATTTCGCCATCGATCCGGAACGGTGCGTCGCCTGTCTGGCGTGCGTGCGCGTCTGTCCCACCTCGGCGATCGCCGTGACTGGGGCGGACGTGAAGCCGCTGGTCCAGGTGGTAGACGAAGCCTGTATCCGGTGCGGCGAGTGTTTTTCGGTGTGTCCGCACGATGCCGTATTGGTGTCGGGGGAGCTGGGCCGCGCGCTGTCGATCGCCACGCAGGGTGATGGGGTTCTCATCCTGAGCCCGGAGTCGGTCGCGCACTTCTATCCGGCCACCCCTGAGCAGGTCATCAACGCATGCTACGCGGCTGGTTTTCGCTCCGTGACCCGGGGGGTCATCGGTGACGAGCTGGTCGCCGCGGAATATCTCCGGCTCTGGGAAGAGGAGGGCTGGGGCACGCTGATCCGGTCCACCGATCCGGTGGTGGTCGACACCATCCGGGCGCAGTATCCCGAGCTCATCCCATATCTGGCGCCGGTCACGGTGCCGGCGGTGGCGGAGGCGCGTTACCTCCGCGCCCTGCATGGTCCGGGGCTCCGCATCGTCTACGCGGGTGTGGTGCTGCCCGCGAACAGTGCCGATCTGGACGCGGCCATCACCTTCGCCGACCTGGAGCAGATCTTCCGGGTGAAGGCCATCGTGCCGCAGGCGCAGCCCGCCTTCTTCCAGCGGGTGCCGGAGGAGCGGCGGCGGCACGTCAGCACGGCGGGAGGACTCCCGCTCGCGCTGCTGGACAGTTCACGGCAGAGCAACCCACGCTTCCTCAAGCTGCGCGGGCTGGCCACGCTGCCGGCGCTGGCACGCGCGGTCGCGGTGGATCGCCTGGATCTGGGGTTCGTGGACGTGCTCTCCCGCGAGGGCTCGCTCGCCCACCCGCTCTCGGGTCCGCAGGAGCAGCTGTTCTGGCGCCGCGCTTTGGTGGCGAGCACCGAGCCGCCGCGGAGCCGGGTACCGGTCGTGGACACGGCGGTCGTGGCGAGCATCGGCGCCACGTTCGACATCAAGCAGCACGTACCGCCCGATCCGGAGGCGGTGGTGGCGGTGCTGGAGCAGATCGGGCTGGGGCCGAACGGGCGGCCGTGGGACTGCGGCGCCTGTGGGTATCCCACCTGCCGGCGCTTCGCGGAGGCCGCGGCCACCGGGCGGGCCACGCTCCGGCAATGTGTGCCGTGGCAGGACCGCCGGGCGGAAGAGGCGGAGCAGGTGGCGGCCATCGACCACCTCACCGGGCTCTCCACCTACCGCGTGCTGCGCGACCGGCTGGCGTTCGAGATCGAGCGGAGCAAGCGCAGCGCGGAGGGATTCGCGCTCCTGTTCCTGGATCTCGACCGGTTCAAGCAGGTGAACGACCAGTTCGGGCATGAAGCTGGCAATGAGATCCTGCGGGCGGTGGCGGGCGAGATTCGCCAGGCGGTCCGCGCGTCGGACGTCGCGGCCCGGTACGGCGGCGACGAGTTCGTGGTGATCCTGACCCGCACCGATCTCGAGGGCGGCGCCCGGGTGGGCGAAGCGCTCCGGGCGGGCATCGAAGGGGTGGGCCGCCGGCTGGGCTATCCGGCGGGGCTGGTCACGGTGAGCGTGGGTCTGGCGGAGTTCGATCCGCGCCAGCCGCTCGAGGGCGATCTCCTGGCGGCGGCCGACCGGGCGCTGTACCGCGCCAAGGCGGCGGGTCGCAACGTGGTCGCCTGAGCGGCACGGGCGCGAGCGAGGGTTTGCAATGACGGCATTCAGGGGTGAGCCATCGGGGGCGGCGAGCACTGGGAGCCCGGGATCGGGGTCGGGCTCGTCGGGACGTCCCTCCGATCCCGGCCGCCCGGCAGCGAGCGCGGCGGAGAACATGCCCGATCCCTGGGGCGTGCGGCGCGCGGAGAATCTGCTGACGAGTCTGGAGGGGATCCTGTCGGCGCGGGTGGTGACGACGCCGCTGGGCGAGGTGAGCGAGGTGCACGTGCTGGCGAGCTCGGGCCTCTCCCCCAAGCAGATCGTGCGGAACATCGAGTCGGCGCTCCTAGCGCAACTCGG
>DASSUE010000172.1:0-2546 GCA_035707305.1 Gemmatimonadales bacterium | reverse complement strand
AATGTTGCCGCTGACGAATCGAACGGTGGTCCGCGCGGTGGCGCGCTCGAAGGTGGGAACCCCGTAATCGAAGTCGTGGTTGCCCGGCGTCGCGACGTCGTACCCGGCCAGGTCCATCGCTTCGACCACCGGATGCGGGTCCCGCGGCGCGACCCGGGCATAGTAGTCGGCGAACGGGTCGCCCGAGATCAGATCGCCGACGTCACAGACGACCACCTGCCCGGGATAGCGCGCGCGCAGCGAATCGATCACTGTCGCCGCGCGCGAGAGCCCTCCGGGAAAAGCGCGGTCGGCCACGAAGTCCCACTCAGTCGCGTGGCCGTGCACGTCGGTGGTGGCGACGAGAACGAGATGCGCGGTGTCGGGCGGAACGGCGAAGGCAGCGAGCGCGGCCAGGAGCCGGAACATGTGTGGGAGAATATAGGCGACCGCTCAACCCCACACCCTGGCTTCTTCCATTCGCCCCCGCGTATATTCGTCCTGGCGAATATGCCCCATCGAACCGCGACCGAGCTGCTGCTCACCGTGGCGGAGCCCACCCGGCTCCGGATCCTCAACTGCCTGGCCGCGGCGCCGCTGTTCGTGTCCGACCTCCAGGCCGTCCTCGACCTGCCGCAGCCGACGGTGTCCCGCCACCTGCAGGTGCTTCGGAAGGCCGACGTCGTTCGGGACACGCAGGTCGCGCAGTTCGTCCTCTACCGTCTTCGCCGCGATCTCGACCGCCCGGGCCGGCTGCTGGGAATCATTCTTGATGCCCTGGGTCACGACGACCGGATGCGCGCGGAGCGCAGCCGGGCCTTCGACCGCAGTCGGACCCACACCCGTGCCCGCGTGACCGATCATCCGTACGATGCCCACGCCGAGTAACCCGAGGATCCGATGTCGGAAGAGAGCGTGACCAACCGCATTCTTGTAGTGGACGACGAGCCGGACATCACCGCGCTCGTTGCATATCATCTGGCGAAGGCCGGCCATCGCGTCTCGACCGCGGCCAACGGCTCCGACGCGCTCAAGGCTGCCCGGGAAGAGCGCCCCGACATCGTGATCCTCGACCTCATGCTCCCCGGCGTATCCGGCTACGACGTGCTCGCCGAGCTCCGTCGGCGGGACGACACCCGCGAGGTCGGGGTCATCCTGCTCACCTCGCGCCGCGAGGAAGCGGACCGGATTCGCGGTCTCTCGCTCGGGGCCGACGACTATCTCTCGAAACCGTTCTCACCCCAGGAGCTCTCCCTCCGGGTCAATGCGCTCCTGCGCCGGCTCGGCGCGCCGGCGGTGTCGGCCGGGTCGACGCTCTCGGCCGGCCCAATCACCATCGACCGGTCCGCGCACCGGGTGATGCTCGACGGACGCGAGCTCACGCTCACGGCCACGGAATACAAGCTGCTGCTCACTCTGGTGGAGCGTCGGGGGCGGGTGCAGACCCGGCCGCAGCTGCTCGAGACGGTCTGGGAAGCCCAGCCCGACATCCAAACCCGCACCGTGGACATGCACGTGCAGCGGCTCCGCAGCAAACTGGGTGAAACCGGCAAGCTGATCGAAACGGTGCGCGGGTTCGGCTATCGTTTCCGGGGAGGCGATCGGGGGGTGCGGGCGCGGTGACCCTGGCCCGGCGGCTGGTGGTGGGCACTGTCGTCGTACTGTGCCTCATGCTGCTGGGTTTGGTGTGGGGCGTAGATCGTTCGTTCCGCCGCCGACTCGAAGCCGACCTCGCCCGCTCGCTCGAGCGGGAAGCTCAGCTGGTCAGGGCCGCGCTGCCCGCGGACCCGGCCATCTGGCCGGCAACGGTGCAGCGCCTGGCGGCAGGCACCGGCCGGCGGATTCTGCTCGCGCAGCCCGACGGCGACATCATCGCCGACAGCGATGCGCCCGGTGGCCTGAATGTCGTGAACCTGGGCGATGCCGACGAGGTTCGCGGCGCGCTCGGCGGGGGAATCGGCACGGCGATCGAACGCCGCCGGCTCGGCCCACCCCAATTGCACGTGGCGATTCCCGGTGGACCGGGGATCGTGCGCGTGTCGAGCAGCCTCGCGGGTGTGGACGAGACCTTGCGTCAGGCGCAGGGCGCGATGGCCGGCGGCGCCGCGGTGGCCCTCGCCGTCGGCACCGCGCTCGCGCTCCTCGCAGGGCGATCCATTTCGCGCCCCATCGCCGAGCTCTCGGCGACCGCCCGCGCCATCGCCGCCGGGATATCGCCCCGCTTTCCCCGCTCCGGCATCCCCGACATCGATGCCCTGGTCCAGGCGCTGCGCCTGATGGACCGCCAGCTCGCTGATCGGTTCGAGGCACTTCGGCGCGAGCGCGCCGAGTCCACCGCCCTGGTGGATGCGATGACGGAAGGCGTCATCGCCGCGGATGGGCGGGGCCGGATCGTGACTGCGAACGCCGCGGCACGACGCCTCCTGGGCTACGATCCCGGGGAATCGCTGCCCGACCTTCCCGAGCTGTTCCGGGTGAAGGCCGCCCGTGAGGTGGTCGACGCCGTGCTCGGCGGCGACGTGGTTCAGGCGCGGGAGGCCGAGCTCGACGGCAGCCTGGTGCTCCTG
>DASSUE010000171.1:0-4997 GCA_035707305.1 Gemmatimonadales bacterium | reverse complement strand
GGAAGTGATGACGCCGGCGGGGGCCGTCGCCACTATTCCTCCTCGTCGTCCTCGGCCGGCCCGACGGCCCCGACCGGCTTCATCCCCAGCACTTCCTTCACCTTGCCTTCGACCTCGAGCAGAAGCGTCGGGTTGTCGCGGAGGAACAGCTTGGCGTTCTCGCGCCCCTGGCCGATGCGCTGGTCTCCGTAGGAATACCATGCCCCCGACTTCTGAATGATGTTGGCCTCGGCGGCGAGGTCGACCAGCAGCGACGTGTGGCTGATGCCCTCGTCGAACATGATGTCGAATTCCGCCTGCCGGAACGGCGGCGCGACCTTGTTCTTCACCACCTTCACTCGCACGTGGCTGCCGATGACCGCTTCGCGCTCCTTGACCGGGCCGATGCGCCGGATATCGAGCCGGAGCGACGCGTAGAACTTCAGCGCCTTGCCGCCGGTGGTTGTCTCCGGGTTGCCGAACATGACGCCGATCTTTTCGCGAAGCTGATTGATGAACACCACGGCGGTGTTGGACCGGTTGATGGCGCCGGCGAGCTTTCGGAGCGCCTGGCTCATGAGCCGGGCCTGCACCCCCACGATGGCGTCACCCATCTCGCCTTCGATTTCCGCCTTCGGCACCAGCGCGGCCACCGAATCGACGATGACCAGATCCACCGCCCCCGAGCGGACCAGGATGTCGACGATCTCGAGGGCTTGCTCGCCGGTATCCGGCTGGGATACGAGCAGGTCTTCGACGTTGACGCCGAGCTTCTTGGCATACTCCACGTCGAGCGCATGCTCAGCGTCGACGTATGCGGCCACCCCGCCCGCCTTCTGCACGTTGGCAACCACATGGAGACAGAGCGTGGTCTTACCCGACGACTCCGGTCCGTAGACCTCGGTGATGCGCCCGCGGGGAACGCCGCCGATGCCCGTGGCTGCGTCGAGGTTGATGGCGCCGGTGGAAATGGCACCGACCTTGACCCGCGGCGTATCGGCCCCCATCCGCATGATGGCGCCCTTGCCGAGCTGCTTCTCGATCTGGGAGATGGCGAGCCCGAGCGCCTTCCGACGGTCGGCTTCGAGCCGGGTTGTTTCTGGGGCCATGGAATCCTCGGTGTATTGATGTGACTGATTTTGATTCACCAGGAACTGAGACGCCAATCTAAACCCGAATATGATCCGAAGCAATGGCGCTGACGTGAAGCAAAATGAGTCACTTTGCGTCAGCGCCAAGCGTCCGCAATGTGCTCCACCCGGGTGTTGCCGCACGCGTCCACATCCACGGTGACGAGATCGAACCGATACCGGTCGCTCTCACGGCCGTACTGCATTCGCCACCGCTCGGCCGCGCGCCCGATCGCGCGCCGCTTTCGCCACGGCACCGCTTCGGCCGCCGTCCCACACGCGGCGGAGCGGCGCGTCTTCACCTCCACGAACGCGACCAGAGACCCTCGGCGCGTTACCAGGTCTACCTCATGGCGCCCGGCACGGTATCGGTGCGCCTCGATGGCCCAGCCGCAGGCGGTCAGGTAGGCCAGCGCCACGCGTTCTCCCCACACGCCCCTGAGCTGGCCCGCGTGCGTCCATCGATCGACCGGCACGAACCGCCGTAAGGCTGCTGAGCTCGTTGTCACGGCTGCAACTTGTCCCACAGTGGGGCTGGTGCCGGCATCCGTCCCCTGCGGCACGGCACCGAAAGACCGCGCGCATCACGACCGGGTCGCCCCCTCTCGCCGCGCCGCGCGGTTCAGCGCATCCTTGGGCCATGGCCAAGCCGTGGTTGCTGCCCCTGCTGGGTCCGCTCGCGCGACTCGTCACCAACATGTACTACCGGGTCACGGTGGCCGGGCCGGCGGCACCGGCGAACGATCCGCTGCTCCTGGTGGCCAATCATCCGAACATGGTGTTTGATCCCGCCCTGGTGGCGACTGCGGTGCGGCGGCCGGTCCGGTTTCTCGCGAAAGCTCCGCTGTTTCGACTCCCGATCGTCGGCCGGCTGCTGGAGTGGGCCGGGTGCCTGCCGGTATATCGCGCAAAGGACGATCCCTCGCTGACTGGGCAGAACCTGAACATCTTCGCGGCCGTCGCCGATGCGCTCGGCGAGGGAGCCGCGGTCGCCATCTTTCCGGAGGGGACCAGTCACGACGCCCCGGCGCTCGCGCCGCTTAAGACCGGCGCCGCCCGCCTGGCACTCGGCGCGGGCGCCCGCGGCATTCCCCTCGCCATCGTTCCAGTCGGACTCGTCATGGCGCATCGCGACCGGGCGCGCTCCGAAGCGCTCGTCGTGTTGGGCGAGCCTATCGACTGGAACGACCTTCGCGGCGAATCCACCGAATCGGTCGTCGCGGTACAGGAGCTGACGAGACGCATCACGCGGGCTCTCGCCGGTGTGACCATGAACCTCGACCAGTGGGCTGATGAGCCGTTGGTGACGACGTCGGAAGCGATCTATGCCACGATGCGCGAGGTCCCGCCCGATCCCGCCGACCGCGTCCGGCGACTGTGGCGCGCGACCGGACTGCTGCGGGCTCTCCGGCAAGCTGAGGATCCGCGTTATCCGCCGCTCGCGGCAGCGCTCGCGTCGCATGGAGGTCGTCTGGCCCGGCTGGGCCTCCACCCGGCTGATTTGAACGAATCAACTGATTTCGAGAGCGCGCTTCGCTGGACCGGCCGCCGGCTTCCCCTAATCGCCGCTGGCGGGATGGCGCTACTCGGGCTGCTGCTCGTCACCGGCCCGATGATCCTGGCGGACGTCGCTACCCGTCGCGCCGCTGGGGGACAGGAGAGCCACGCAACCCGCCATCTGTTCGTCGGCGCCGCGCTCGTCGTGTTCTGGTGGCTCGCGCTGGCGGCGGTCGGCTGGATGGTGGGCGGATGGAAGGTGGCGGTGCTGCTCGCCCTGGCACTTCCGGTCATCGGCCTGACCGGGCTGGCGGTTCAGCAGGCCTGGGCGGATCGCCTGCATCAAGCCCGCCGGTGGCTATTGCTCCGCTTCGGAGCCGAACGACGCCGCCGTCTGGTGGAAGCACAGAACGCGATCGCTCTGCAACTTGACGACGTGCTCGCGCGGCCGCCGCTCGAGGCGTCCAGGGTTGCCCCGTGAATCACCGGGCGCTTGCGGCGCTGCTCCCGGATTTGCCACGCTGGGTCGAGCTCCGGGGCGAGTTGCTCGAGGGACACGCGGAGGTAATTGGTCTCACCGTCGATCCGCTCGCCTTCGTGGTGGTCGCGCCGGCCTTCGGGTCGGTCCAGGTTGTAGGCTGTCCGCCGGTCGAGGCAATCGGCGAGGCGGCGGGGCTGGCCGGGCCGCGCCTCTCGATCCTCGTGACGGCGGAAAGCCGCGGCTGGGTCGCGGCGGCGCTGCCTGAGCTGATCGAAGAACGAGCGATTCTGCATCTGCTGGGCCCGGACGCGCGGCTGCCGGACGTTGCTGCCGGGGCGGTCCGGCATCTGTTGCCCGGCGAGGTGACGGCGCTGACGCACCTGCCCGCTGAAACCCGGGAAGAGTTGATCGCGGTCGATGCCGTCGGTGCGCCGATCGCCGCCGCGCTGGAAGCTGACACACCAGTCGCCTTCTGTTACGCGGGCGCCGTCACCGAGTCACTCTGGGATATCTCGATCGAGAGCCTGACAACGTGGCGGCGGCGAGGGTTCGCCGCCAAGGCGGTAGCGTTCGAGGTCGAGCGGCTTCGGGCATCGGGCCAGCTTCCCGTGTGGGGCGCGGTCGAATCGAATGCCGCGTCGCTGGGCCTCGCGGCGAAGCTCGGGTTCGTGCCAACCGATGAGGTCTGGGTCTTCAGCGCGCCAGCGGTACCAGCCGAGCTGGGGAGTCGCCCCAGATGAGATGCCGCCACCCCAAGCGTGCCGGTACGCCTGCTCGTGCGTCACCTCCACTGAACTGTGCGTCTATTGTCGCTGGCGGCCCCGCTCCCCCTTGACCCAGGCGTCCCAGAGGTTGCAAAAGCTCCGCATTTGCTGCTCGAGGTCCGTGGCCGCGATCAGCGAGTCCACCTGCGCGGGTGTCTGGTGTGGTATCCGCGCCGCGGGCGCATTGGCGAACTCCCACATCACCGCGGCAGCGATCGCCGCGTTGAGCCGAAGCTGCCGCAAGTCGACTTTGTCGAATTCGTCCGACCGCGCGTGGTAGTTGGGAGCGTAGTTAGCCGACTCCTGATTGGCGATCAGGTTGGGTACCCCTTGCATCATGAAGTCGAAGTTGTCGGTGCCCACCACCGGCACATTCACGTGGGAGAAGGGGCCGAGTCCCGCGACCGGTCGGAGCGCCCGGTCGAGTACCGGAATCAGCTCCCCGCGGCCATTGGTGAAGAACCCGGTGATGCGCCCGGTTCCGATGTCGAAGGAGGTGGCAACGACGTGCCGGCTCAGTTCTGACCGGCGCGATTGGGTGTAGCCGAATGACCCAAACAGCCCGAGCTCCTCGCCGTTCCAGAGCGCGAACCGGATCGTGCGGGCAGGCCGGAGCCCGAGCCGCCGCATCTGACGCGCGATGTCGATGAGCATGGCGACGTTGGCGCCGTTGTCCAAGGCGCCGGTTCCGAGGTCCCAGGCATCCAGATGTGCGCCGACGACAACCACCTCGTCTGGCGCCGTGGCGCCGCGGATCTCGCCGATAACGTTCCAGCTCTCGTAGGCCGGCCCCGACGCGATGCTGACCACCGGCGCGATCGAGAGAGCAGCGCCCGCTCGCAGCAGGCGGAGAGCACGCGCCGCGCCATCGCGCTCCATGGCCAGCACCGGATGCCGGTTGTCGTAAGCCAGCGTGGCATTGTGGCGGTGCAGATTGTTGCCCGGTCGCGACCCTTGGTAGATCACGCCCGCCGCGCCGGCGTCGAACGCCCGCCGCTCGATCCCGACCCCCTCGGTGTACTCTCGGAACAATCCGTCGAGATCACGCAGCTCCGCCGTTTCGATGAGCACGAACGCTCCCCGGGCGGACGGCCCCACCGCCCGATAATCCTCTTCCCGCCCGAACCGGCCATCCACGAGGGGCGC
>DASSUE010000170.1:0-10871 GCA_035707305.1 Gemmatimonadales bacterium | reverse complement strand
CCCGGTGAGGAAACGAACGACCCCGATCTCGCGCGGCGATTCGCGGCTCTGGGCGACCTGTACGTGAACGACGCGTTCGGATCGGCGCATCGCGCCCACGCCAGCACTGAAGCGGTGGCTCGAATTCTCAAACCTGCGGTGAGCGGCTTCCTGATGGAGCAGGAGCTTCGCTATTTGGGCCAGGCGCTCGATCAGCCCAAGCGCCCGTTCGTCGCGGTGCTTGGCGGAGCCAAGATCAGCGGCAAGATCGACCTCATCGAGGCGCTCCTCCCCAAGGTCGACGAGATTCTCATCGGTGGTGCGATGGCGTGCACCTTCTTCCGCGCGATGGGCCTCGAAACCGGGACCTCGCTGGTGGAGGCCGACCGTCTGGAGCTCGCCAAGGCGTTGATCCAGAAGGCAGGCCGGAAGCTGGTGCTGCCGAGTGGAGCGGTCGTGGGCCAGAAATTGGAGCCCAACACGCCCACGCGGACCGTACACCGGGACGCCATCCCGCCCGACTGGGCGATGTACGACATCGACTCGCTGACGGAGCAGGACTATGCGGCGGTCATCGAACCCGCAGGCACGGTGGTGTGGAATGGCCCGATGGGCGTCTTCGAGACGCCACCGTTCGATCACGGCACGTTCGCGATCGCTCACGCCATGGCTCGAGCCACCGCGCGGGGCGCGGTGACCGTGGTCGGCGGGGGAGATTCCGCCGCCGCGGTCGCGGAGGCCGGGTTGGCGGACCAGATGTCCCACGTGTCGACCGGCGGCGGTGCGTCGCTCGAATTCCTGGAGGGCAAGGAGCTGCCCGGCGTCGCCGCGCTGGACGATGCCTGATGGCGCGTCCACTCATCTACGCCGCGAATTGGAAAATGCATCACGGGCCAACTGCGGCCCGCGAGTTCACCGCACGGTTCAGCGAGCTCACGGCGCCCCAGGACGACCGTGAGCTCTGGTTCTTTCCGACGGCGGTTGCGATCGCGGCCGTGACCGAGGGCTTTCGGCGCCGCAGGGACGTACGGGTCGGCGCGCAAAACGTTCATTGGGAGCCCAACGGGGCTTTCACCGGCGAGCTCTCGGTCGGTTTGGTCGCTGAGGTGGGCGCCACGCATGTGCTGATTGGCCACTCCGAGCGCCGTCACATCTTCGGCGAGACGCCTGACCAGAGCGCGAAGAAGACCGTGGCCGTGCTCGCCGGCGGCCTTACCGTACTCGCCTGCGTGGGCGAAACCCTCGCGGAGCGTGAGCAAGGCCGCACGGAAGACGCCGTGCAGCGCCAGCTCGATCCGGTGCTCGACGTGGTGGCGCCGGCCGATCGCGCGCGGTTGCTGATCGCCTACGAACCGGTGTGGGCCATCGGCACCGGCCGCAATGCCACCCCTCAGGACGCAGCCGACGTACATCGCTTCATTCGTGGCCGTGCGGCCGGGCGAGGGTGGCCCGAACGGTTGCGGGTGCTCTATGGCGGAAGCGTGAACGCCGGAAACGTATTGGCGATTCTGGCCGAACCGGACGTCGACGGAGTGCTCGTCGGCGGTGCCAGCCTCAAACCCGACGGCTGGGCGGAGATTGTCGGGCTCGGCGCCTGAATGCCTGCGCATTGAGGCACGAGCTCCAGACGGCTATCATTCGCGGATGTTCTACGTCCTTCTCGTACTCCTCATCCTGGACGGGCTCCTCCTGTCCGTCGTCGTGCTGCTCCAGGCCGGTCAGGGCGGCGGCCTCGCATCGCTCGGCGGCACCGGGACCGAGACCGTGCTCGGTGGCCGGCAGGCGGTGACGATCCTGACCAAGGCGAGCTGGTGGTGCGGTGGGATGTTCCTGCTGCTCTCGCTCCTTCTCTCGCTGGTGCCTCGCGGCGGTTCGTCCAGCGCGCTGCAGCAGCGGCTCCGGCAGGCGTCCCCGACCGCTCCCGCTCCGCCCACGTCGGTACCGGGCCTGATTCCCAGTCCGCCCCCGGGAGGGGCCGATTCCGCCGCCGCTCCTCCGGCACAGCCCAAGCCGTGATAACGGCGCTGGAGCCATCACGCGGGGTGACCGGATGACCGATCGCCCCGCGTTCGTATTACTGGAGGACGGCGCTTGGTTCGCAGGGACGTCGCCCCGGCAGATCGAACCCGCGTTTGGGGAGGTGGTGTTCACCACCAATCTCACCGGGTATCAAGAGACGTTCACCGACCCCAGCTATCTGGGCCAGATCGTCGTCATGACCGCGCCGATGATCGGCAACTATGGTGTGAACGGCGACGACATGGAATCCGCGCGACCCCAGGTCTCGGGCGTCGTGGTCCGGGAGCTGTCCAGGCAGCCTTCCAATTGGCGCTGCTCCCTCGACCTCGATGCGTGGCTTGCCCAGGCAGGCGTTCCGCTGATCGAAGGTATCGATACCCGTCGCCTTACGCGACATATCCGGGAGCAAGGCGCCATGCGGGGCGTTGTGGCGGAAGGCCGCGAGCCAGGTCGCGAGCTGACGTCCCACGTGCTCGCGTCGCGCAAGATGGCCGGCCTGGACCTCGCGTCGCGAGCGGGCACCCGCCAGCCGGTGACCGAAGGCGACGGCCCCCACGTGGTCGCGTACGACTTCGGGATGAAGCGCAGCATCGTGCGAATGCTGGTCCAAGCGGGTTGCCAGGTGACGGTGGTTCCGGCGGAAACCTCGGTCGGGGCGGTGCTCGAGTTGTCTCCCGACGGCCTGTTCCTTTCGAACGGGCCCGGCGATCCCGCCGCCATCGCGTACGCCATCCGCAACATCCGTGAGCTGGCGTCAACGGGGTTGCCCACATTCGGTATCTGCCTGGGGCACCAGCTGATCGGCCTGGCCTTCGGCGGGGCGACTGCGAAGATGCCATACGGACATCGGGGAGGAAATCACCCGGTGCGAGACGTCAACACGGGCCAAGTGCTGATCACTACGCAGAATCACGGGTTCGCGGTCGTGGGCGATGAAAGCGGAGTGCCCGGAGCGCCGGGCCTCGAGGTCACCCACGTCAACCTCAACGATCGCACCATCGAAGGCGTTCGCCACCGCGAGCTTCCGTTGTTCGCGGTGCAGTACCACCCTGAGGCGGCGCCTGGACCTCACGACGCGCACCCGCACTTCGATGAATTTCTGCGCCTGCTCGGCGCCTCGGGTGGGATCAAGCCCCCAAGCCCTTGACAGACAACAGGTAAGCTCGTAAGATCGCGCCTGGGAGCCAGTGGGCGCCCGCCCGTCCGTGACCCTCCTGGGGGATGCATGACCAAGGCCGATCTCGTCGAGCAGGTGACAGCGTCGATCGCCCGCACCGCGGGTCCGATGATCTCCAAGAAGGACTGCGCCCGCGTCGTGGATGCGTTCCTGGAAGCCGTGAAGGACGCGCTCAAGGCGCAGCACAACATCGAGGTACGCGGCTTCGGCACCTTCAAGATCCGCCGCCGCAAGACTCGGATGGCGCGCAACCCGCGCACTGGTGAGCCGGTGGAAGTCGCCGCGCGCCCGGTGCCTGTCTTCAAGCCCAGCAAGGAGCTGCGGGCGCTCGTCGCCGACGAGCCGTACGAGTCCGAAGAGCCTGCCGAGCCGACGCCAGGGGTGTAAGCAGTTCAAACATGGGTGTTTCCGTTCCGACCACTGTTTGTGTCCGCGCGCTCTTGTTCGCGAGCTACGCCGAGGTGGTCGGACGTGGGGCCGTGACGCTGACGCTGACCGCACCCGCCACGGTGCGGTCGGCTCTGTGGGAGCTCCGCCGCCTTCCGGGCGGCGAGCGCCTGCCCGAGCGACCGCTGGTCGCAGTCAACCACACGCACGCCGCGCTCGACACTCCACTCTCCCCGAACGACGAGGTGGCCATACTCCCTCCGCTTGCGGGAGGATGAGTTGCCGTTCCTGACCACCGCACCGCTCGATCTCAGCCGGCTCGTGGCCGAGGTGACTGCACCTGCCCGCGGCGGTATCGCATGCTTTCTTGGGGTGGTGCGCGACCATCACGGCGGGCGGAGCGTTGCCAGCCTGGAGTATTCCGCCTACGAGCCGATGGCCGAGATCGAATGCCGCCGAATCGTCGCGGAGGCGCGCGCACGATGGCACGCTGAGGTGGCCCTCGAACACCGGGTGGGCCAACTAGCGATTGGTGACGCGGCAGTGGCCATCGCCGCCGCCGCCCCCCATCGAGACGCGGCGTTCGCGGCCTGCCGCTACGTCATCGAGGAGGTGAAGCGGCGGGTACCCATCTGGAAACGTGAGCGATTTGCCGACGGCACGGAGGGATGGGTGGACCCGACGCAAGAGGGCGGATGGTCGGACCACCGGGTGGATCGCGTGGTGCCACAGCCGGCGCCGGGCGACGCGGAGTGGGGGGTCTGATGCTGAGCGCACCGAATCGTGGGAGCATAGGCCCGTCGGATCGATTCAACCGGCCGCTGCGAAGCCTGCGGATCTCCGTAACCGACCGCTGCAACATGCGCTGCGGGTACTGCATGCCCGAGGCCGAATACACCTGGCTGCCGCGAGCATCCATACTCACGTTCGAAGAGATCAACCGGCTGGTGGGAATCTTCGGCACGCTGGGCGTATCGAAGGTGCGGCTCACTGGGGGCGAGCCGCTGCTCCGGCACGGACTGCCGGGGCTGGTATCGCTGTTGTCGCGGAATCAGCATCTGCGGGATCTCGCGCTCACCACGAACGGAACGCTCCTCTCGCGGGACGCGGCCGCGCTTCGGGCCGCGGGACTCGGTCGCCTCACCATGAGCCTCGATACGCTCCGAGCCGATCGGATGGCCGCGTTCGCCCGGAGTGATCGGCACGACGACATCATCCAGGGCATCCACGCGGCCCAGAGGGCGGGCTTCTCTCGAATCAAGGTCAATACCGTCGTGATCCGCGGGTTCAACGACGACGAGCTGCTCGACATGCTCGAGTTCGGCAAGGCCCGCGGTCTCGAGATCCGCTTCATCGAGTACATGGATGTCGGTGGTGCTACCCACTGGAGTGTCGACCAGGTGGTGTCGCGCGACGAGATGCTGGAGCGAATCGGACGCCGCTACGGACGAGTGGTGCCGGAGCATCGCCCCGACCCGGCGGCCCCGGCCGAGCGGTTCCGGCTGCCCGACGGAACCCGCTTCGGGGTCATCGCGTCCACCACGGCGCCGTTCTGCGGCCATTGCGATCGGAGCCGACTCACCGCGGACGGCACCTGGCTTCTTTGCCTATACGCCGCCGACGGCGTGGATCTGCGCGCCCCGATGCGCGATGGCGCATCGGACGAGGAGATCGCCGCGCTGATCTGGGAGCGTTGGGCCGACCGCGCCGACCGCGGCGCGGAAGGGCGAGCCGCTGCGGCCGACCGGGGGCCGCTGTATCAGCTCGACGGGCTCAGGGCCGACCCGCATCGCGAGATGCACACCCGGGGCGGATAAGGATGGCGCTGCACGTCGTCCTGATCGAACCCCAGATCCCACCCAACACCGGCAACATCGCGCGGCTTTGCGCGGCCACCGACACGCCGCTCCATCTCATCGAGCCGCTCGGTTTTTCTATCGACGACCGCCACGTCCGGCGGGCGGGGCTCGACTACTGGGACAAGGTGGACCTGTGGGTCCATCCGGGGTGGCGGGAGTTTCGGGAGGCAATCGCGCGCGAGCGATGCCTTTACTTCTCCGCGAACGCCACCCGTGAGCTGCGCGAGGCGCGGTTCCGCTCCAACAGCTGCCTCGTCTTCGGAAACGAGACCGACGGCATGCCTGCTCGGATCCTGGAGAAACACCCGCGACACTGCTTCCGTATCCCGATGCCCGGGCAGGTGCGGAGCCTGAACCTCGCGAATGCGGTGAGCGTGGTGCTCTACGAGGGCCTTCGCCGACTCGGGCTCGCGGTGCCGGATACTCCCGTCCTCTCAAGCGCTGAAGACGACGCATAGCGTCGAGAATTCACTTTGCTCCCACTCTCTAAGTCACTATACTTCGGCGCTTTGGCCCGGATAACCTGATGCTTCAGAAAGTCGCGGTGGTGGGGGCCGGCAACGTCGGCGCCACGGCGGCGCAGCGACTGGCCGAGAAGTCGCTGGCCCGCTCGGTCGTGATGATCGACGTGGTCGACGGTGTACCGCAGGGCAAGTCGCTCGACCAATGGCAGTCGGGTCCCATCGAGGGGTTCGACACCCGGGTCACCGGCGGCCAGAGCTACGACGACGCTGCCGGCGCCGAGATCTTCGTGGTGACGGCGGGAATCGCCCGCAAGCCGGGCATGAGCCGGGACGATCTGGTCAAGACCAACGCCGGGATCGTCGGTTCGGTGTCGGAACAGATCGCGCGCGTCGCGCCCAAGTCGATCGTCATCGTGGTCTCGAATCCGCTTGACGTCATGTGCTACGTAGCGCTCAAGGCAACCGGCTTCCCCCGTGAGCGGGTCATCGGTATGGCCGGCGTGCTCGACACGGCGCGCTATCGGATGTTTCTGGCGGAAGCGCTCGACGTTTCGGTCGAGGACATTCAGGCGATGGTGCTGGGCGGGCACGGCGATACGATGGTGCCGCTGGTTTCGTATACCACCGTTGCAGGGATTCCGGTGACGCAGCTGCTTCCGCGGGACAAGCTGGACGCGATCGTGCAGCGCACGCGTGATGGAGGCGCAGAGATCGTCGCGCACCTCAAGACCGGCTCGGCCTATTACGCACCCAGTGCCGCCGCGGTGCAGATGGTCGAGGCGATCGCGCTGGACAGGCGGCGCATTCTGCCCTGCGCTGCCTGGCTGCAGGGCGAGTACGGGCTCAAGGACGTCTACTGCGGTGTGCCCTGCAAGCTCGGGCGTCGCGGTCTCGAGCGCATCATCGAGGTCTCGTTGACCGACGCCGAGCGGCGCGACCTTCAGAAGTCTGCCGAGGCGGTGCGCGCGACCCAGGCGACGGTGGGGCTCTAACGTGAGCGTGAGCGCGATACCGCGGCGCGCCGAGGCCCGCGTGGCTGTCTTCTGGCGATCGGCCATCGGCAAGAAGGTCGTGATGGCGGCCACCGGGCTGATCGGCGTGGCGTACGTCATCGCCCACATGGTCGGCAACCTTCAGGTGTTCCAGGGCGCCGACAAGCTGAACGGCTACGCGGCCATGTTGCACGGCCCATTCAAGGGCGCGCTCTGGGCCGCCCGGGCGGTGCTCCTTGCCGCCGTCGTGCTGCACGTCGTGGCGGCCTGGCAGCTCACCCAGCTCGATCGCGCTGCGCGCCCGGCGGCTTACGCGCGGCGCGAGCCGCAGATCTCCACGCTCGCATCGCGGACCATGCGGTGGGGTGGCGTGCTCCTGCTCGTCTTCATCGTGTTCCACATCCTGCATTTCACCACCGGCACGATCCAACCAGCACCGTTCGTCGCGGGCGACGTGTACGGGAACATGGTCGGCGGCTTCCGGGTCTGGTGGGTCGCCCTGTTCTATGCGCTCGCGATGGTCGCCCTCGGCTTCCACCTCTATCACGGCGCCTGGAGCTCAGCGCGCACGCTCGGGGTCGCGCCCCCGTCGCCGCGGCCGTTCCGCCGCCCATTGGCGGCCACTATCGCTCTCGTCGTCGCCGTCGGGTTCGCCCTGGTACCGCTCGCCGTGTTCTTCGGCATCGTGAAATAGGGCGCAGCGCCTTCGATGGAACTCAACGCGAAGATTCCGGCCGGGCCGTTGGCCGACAAGTGGGATCGACACCGGTTCGAGCTCAAACTGGTGAACCCCGCCAACAAGCGAAAGTTCACCGTGATCGTGGTGGGCAGCGGCCTCGCCGGCGCCTCCGCGGTGGCGACCCTCAGCGAGCTGGGCTACCAGGTGCTGTGTCTCTGTTTTCAGGACTCGCCGCGGCGCGCGCACTCCATCGCGGCGCAGGGCGGAATCAACGCCGCCAAGAACTATCAGAACGACGGCGACAGCATCTTCCGCCTGTTCTACGACACCGTGAAAGGGGGAGATTTCCGCGCCCGCGAAGCGAACGTGTACCGGCTGGCGCAGATCAGCGTCAACATCATCGACCAGTGCGTGGCGCAAGGCGTCCCCTTCGCCCGAGAGTACGGCGGGCTGCTGGCCAACCGGTCGTTCGGAGGCGCGCAGGTCTCCCGAACCTTCTACGCCCGCGGCCAGACCGGCCAGCAGCTTCTGCTCGGCGCCTACCAGGCGCTGGAGAAGGAGATTGCGAAGGGCGGCGTTCGGATGCTGCCGCGCACCGAGATGCTCGACCTCGTCGTGGTGGACGGCCGGGCGCGGGGGATCGTCGCCCGGAACCTGGTCACTGGCGAGATCTCCACCCACCTGGCCGACGCGGTGGTGCTCGGCACCGGTGGGTACGGCAACGTGTTCTACCTTTCGACCAACGCCAAAGGCTGCAACACCACCGCCATCTGGCGGGCCCACCGGCGCGGCGCATTGTTCGGCAATCCCTGCTACACTCAGATTCACCCGACCTGCATTCCGGTGAGCGGCGACTTTCAGTCCAAGCTCACGCTGATGAGTGAATCGCTCCGGAACGACGGCCGCGTCTGGGTGCCGAAGCGCCAGGGCGACACCCGGCCGCCGCACGAGGTACCCGAAGGCGAGCGCGACTACTACCTCGAACGGAAGTACCCGAGCTTCGGCAATCTCGCGCCGCGCGATATCGCCTCGCGGGCTGCCAAGGAGGCGTGCGACGATGGCCGCGGCGTCGGGCCGGGCGGGCTCGGGGTGTATCTCGACTTCGCTGACGCCATCCGCCGCCTCGGTGAGGACACGATCAGGGAGCGGTACGGAAATCTGTTCGAGATGTACCAGCGTATCACCGACGAGAATCCGTACCGCGTGCCGATGCGGATCTACCCGGCAGTGCACTACACGATGGGCGGGCTCTGGGTCGATTACAACCTGATGAGCACGATCCCCGGGCTGTTCGTGATCGGCGAGGCAAACTTCTCGGATCACGGCGCGAACCGGCTCGGCGCCAGCGCGCTGATGCAGGGGCTCGCCGACGGTTACTTCATCCTTCCATATACGATCGGTGACTACCTCGCCGGGGTACGGCTGGGCGCGCCCCCCGCGGATCACCCCGAGGTCCGCGGCGCAATGGAACAGGTTGCCAGCCGGACCCGGCGCCTGTTGGCGGCGCACGGAAGCCGCACCGTGGACTCGTTTCATCGCGAGCTCGGGAAGCTGTTGTGGGACAAGTGCGGCATGGCGCGGACCGCCGCCGGCCTCAGCGAGGCCATCCAGCGGATCCCCGCGATCCGTGATGAGTTCTGGCGCAACGTCAACGTTCCCGGCAGCGACGGTGAGCTCAATCAGGCGCTGGAGCGGGCCGGGCGGGTGGCGGATTTCCTCGAGCTGGGCGAGCTCATGTGCCGCGATGCGCTGCATCGGGAGGAGTCGTGCGGCGGGCACTTCCGGGTGGAACATCAAACCGAGGACGGCGAGGCCAAGCGGGATGACGAGCGGTTCGCCTACGTCGCGGCGTGGCAGTACCGCGGCGACGACCAGGACCCGTGCCTGGTCAAGGAGCCGCTGGAGTTCGAGTCCGTGACGCTGGCGACGCGGAGCTACAAGTGAATCTGACGCTCAGGGTCTGGCGCCAACCGGGTCCCGCGGCCGCCGGACGGCTGGTGGACTACGACGCTCGGGACATCAGCCCGGACGCGTCGTTCCTCGAGATGCTCGACGTGGTGAACGAAGGCCTGCTCGAGAAGGGGGAGGTGCCCATCGCCTTCGACCACGACTGCCGCGAGGGGATCTGCGGATCGTGCGGACTGATGATCAACGGCGTAGCGCACGGGCCCGTGAAGGGGACTGCCACCTGTCAGCTCCACATGCGAAGCTTCCGCGACGGTGACGTCGTCGTGGTCGAGCCGTGGCGGGCCCGCGCCTTCCCGGTGCTGCGCGACCTGGTGGTCGATCGGGGCGCGTTCGACCGGATCATCGCCGCCGGCGGGTACGTCTCGGTGAACACGGGCAGTGCGCCCGATGGCAACGTGATTCCCGTCGCCAAGTCGGACGCCGACGCGGCCATGGACGCGGCCCAGTGCATCGGATGCGGCGCCTGCGTCGCGGCGTGCCCCAATGGATCGGCGTCGCTGTTCACCGCAGCGAAGATCACCCACCTGGCACTGCTGCCGCAGGGCCAGCCGGAACGCGGGCGTCGGGCCCTCCGCATGGTGGCACAGATGGACGCCGAGGGGTTCGGTGGATGCACGCTGTTCGGCGAGTGTCAGGAGGCATGCCCCAAGGAGATTAGCATCGACACGATCGCGCAGATGAACCGGGACTATCTGGTGGCGCTGATGAGGCAGCGGCCCGACCCGGTGGCGGCGAGCGGCTAAGGCCCCCGCCGCCGTCGAGTCAGAGCCGGGGCAGGGTCACCCCGCGCTGCGCCTGATACTTTCCCTGTTTGTCCGCGTAGCTCGTCTCGCAGACGTCGTCATCGTCGGCCTCGAAGAACAGGACCTGGCAGATCCCTTCGTTCGCGTACACCCGCGCCGGAAGCGGCGTCGTATTGCTGATCTCGAGGGTGACGTGGCCCTCCCACTCGGGCTCGAATGGCGTCACGTTCGTGATGATGCCGCACCGCGCGTAGGTCGACTTGCCGACGCAAATTGTCAGCACGTTGCGCGGGATCCGGAAGTATTCCACTGAGCGGGCGAGCGCGAAGCTGTTGGGCGGTACGATGCACACCTCCCCTTCGAACTCGACGAAACTGCGCGAATCGAACGCCTTGGGATCCACTACGGCGGACAGGACGTTGGTGAAGATCTTGAACTCCGGCGCCACCCGCATGTCGTACCCGTAGGACGACACGCCGTACGAGATGACGCGGCGGCCCTGCGCGTCGGTCGCCCGGATCTGGCCGTCGACGAACGGCTCGATCATGCCGTGCTCCCGGGCCAGGCGGCGGATCCAACGGTCGGATTTGATGGACATGCGGCG
>DASSUE010000169.1:0-21801 GCA_035707305.1 Gemmatimonadales bacterium | reverse complement strand
ATAGGCGAGAATGGCCTCGAACAGGTCACGCCGGGTGAAATCGGGCCACAACACCGGCGTCACGTACAGCTCCGCATAGGCGAGCTGCCACAGCAGGAAATTGGAGATGCGCATCTCGCCGGAGGTGCGAATCAAGAGGTCGGGGTCGGGCCAGGGCGCGGTGTACAGCTCAGCCGCGACGGTCTCTTCGCCGATGGCCGCCGGATCGAGCGCGCCGGCCGCGGCCTGCTCCGCCAGCCGGCGTGCTGCACGGGTGATCTCCGCCCGCGCACTGTAGGAGATGCAGAGGTTGAGCGCCAACGCCCGCCCGCCGCGGGTTTCGTCCTCGATGCGGCGGATCGCGTCCCGGACACCGCCGGGCAGCCGATCGAGACTGCCGAGAATGCGGACGCCGACGCCGTGCTCCCGCAGCGAGGCGACTTCCCGCGCGATGTACTCCTCCAGCAGACCCATCAAGGCGTCGATCTCGTCGGCCGGCCGCTGCCAGTTCTCCTGGCTGAATGCAAACAGGGTCAGCACGCCGACGCCGGCATCGAGCGACCCCTCGACCGCCTCGCGGACAGCCCGCATGCCGGCGTGGTGCCCGAAGGGGCGGGGCAACTTCCGGCGGCCGGCCCACCGGCCGTTGCCGTCCATGATGATCGCCACGTGCGCCGGCACGGCCCCGTGAACGCGAATCCGCTGCAACGCGTCATCGCTCATCCGCTAGACTTCCAGGATCTCCGCTTCTTTGGTGCGGATGAGGCCGTCGATCTGCTTGATGTGCTCATCGTGCAGCTTCTGCACGTCCTTCTCGGCCCGCTTCTCGTCGTCCGCGGAGATGTGTTCCAGCTTCTTGAGCCGCGACATGACCTCCGTGCGGGCATGGCGAACCGCGATACGCCCCTCTTCCGCGAGCTTGTGCACCACCTTCACCAGTTCCTTGCGCCGCTCCTCCGAGAGCGGTGGGAGCGGCACACGGATGGTGCCCGACTGATTGGAAGGATTCAACCCGAGATCGGCTTCGCGAATCGCCCTCTCGATCGCGGCGGCGAGTGACTTGTCGAACGGCTGAACCGTGAGCAGCCGCGGCTCGGGCGCCGAAACCAGTCCAACCTGGTTCAGGGGAACCTGCGACCCGTAGGCGTCGACCCGGACGAGGTCGAGCAACGAGGTGGTGGCCTTGCCGCTGCGGATGGTCGTGAGCTCGCGCTTGGTGCTCTCAACCGCCTTGTGCATCGCCTCGCGGGCGTGCTTCGTCAGCTCGGGAATCGTGCTCATCGGACGAGGGTGCCGACTCGCTCGCCCCGGAGAACCCGGGTGATCGCGCCGGGCTGATTGAGGTTGAAGACCACGATCGGGAGTTGGTTTGCCTTACAGAGCCCGAACGCGTTCGCATCCATCACCGCATAGTTCCGGACGATCGCTTCCTGATACGACAGCTCGGGAATGAACGTGGCCGACGGCTCGGTCTTCGGATCGCCGGTGAAAACGCCATCCACGTTCGTCGCCTTCAGGAACACCTCGGCATCCACTTCGAGCGCGCGCAACACACCGGCGGTGTCGGTCGAGAAGAACGGGTTGCCGGTGCCGCCGGCGAAGATGACGAGACGACCCTTTTCCAGATGGCGTACCGCGCGCCGGCGAATGTAGGGCTCCGCGACCGATTCCATCCGGACGGCGGTCATCACCCGGGTATGTACGCCCATCTTCTCCAGCACGTCCTGCAGGGCCAGCGCGTTGATCACCGTGGCCAGCATCCCCATATAGTCGGCGGAGACGCGGTCGAGCCCTTCCCGGCTGGCGGTGGTGCCGCGCACGATGTTGCCGCCGCCGACCACGAGCGAGAGCCGGACGCCGAGCGCCACTACCGCCTTGATCTCCTCGGCGAGCGATTCGACGACTCCGAAATCCAGTCCCCTGCCCTTCTCGCCGCCCAGCGCCTCGCCCGACAACTTGAGCAAGGCGCGGGTATAGGCGAGGGCCATCTCAGGCTTCCCCGATCTTGAACCGGACGAACCGCTTCACCTGCACCGCTTCGCCGACCTTGCCCGAGACCTCCTTGACCAGCTGGCCGACGGTCTTGGTGTCGTCCTTCACGTAGGGCTGCTCCAGGAGCGTGCGCTCCGCGATGAACTTCTTGAGCTTGCCCTCGACGATCTTGGGGCGGACGTTGTCAGGCTTGCCCTCGGCCGCCACCTGCTCCTCGGCGATGCGGCGCTCCCGCTCGAGCAATTCGGCGGGCAGATCCTCCGCATTCACCGCGATCGGATCGGCCGAGGCGATGTGCAGCGCGATGTCCCGGGCGAGCTGCTGGAAGCCTTCGGTCCGGGCCACGAAGTCGGTTTCACAGTTGACCTCGAGCAGCACTCCCACCTGTCCATTGTGGTGGATGTAGCTCACGATGAGTCCCTGCGCCGCCGAGCGCCCAGCCCGCTTCTCCGCCTTGGCGATGCCTTTCTTCCGAAGGATTTCGGCGGCCTTGTCCATGTCGCCGCTCGCCTCCTCGAGCGCGCGCTTGCAATCCATCATGCCCGCACCGGTCCGGGCGCGAAGCTCGCTTACCTGCTTCGGGGAAATCGTGACTGTCGCCATGGCTCCAGAATGCTCGTCGTGGATAGTCAAGCCGCCGCTCGCGGCCCGCGCGGACCAGGAGCGGCGGCGGGGCCCTGCGGCACGACGGCGCCTTACGTGCCCGACTCGGCGGCGCCGCTCGCGGCAGGAGCGGTGTCGGGAGCGGCCTCGCCCTTGAGGCGCGCCGCGATGGCCTCAGGCTTGGGACGCCGCTTCCGACGCGGCCGCCGCCGGCGCCGGTCGGCGTCATCGCCGCCCTCCCCGCCCGCATCGGTGCTGTAGGTCTCGGCTTCCGCATCCTCGGCCACCTCGCGGAGCGGCATTTGCGCGCGCGCTTCCTTGATGACGTCGGCGAGCGCCGCGGTGATCAGCGAGACCGACCGGATCGCGTCATCGTTGCCGGGGACCGGCACGGTGATCACGTCGGGATCCGCATTGGTATCCACGATGGCCGCAACCGGAATGCCGAGCTTGTTCGCCTCGGCGACCGCGATCTTCTCTTTCTTGGCGTCCACCACGAACAGCGCCCCGGGCAGCCGCCCCATCTGCTTGATACCCTCGAGGTTGCGGGCGAGCTTTACCCGCTCGCGCTCGAACAGGAGCTTCTCCTTCTTGGTGTAGTTCTCGAAGTCGCCCTCTTGCGCGCCCTGCTCGAGCTCCCGCAGGCGGCGGATCTGTCGCTTGAGCGTCTGGAAGTTGGTGAGCATGCCGCCCAACCACCGCTCGGTGACGTGGAACGCGCCGCAGGACTGCGCCTCGGCCTGCACGATCGACTTGAGCTGCTTCTTGGTGCAGACGAACAGAACGCCTTCGCCCTTCAACACCACGCTGCGAAGCAGGTCCTGTGCGTTCTGGATCTGCCGGAGGGTCTTCTGCAGATCGATGATGTAGATGCCGGAGCGCTCGGCGAAAATGAACCGGCGCATCTTCGGATTCCAGCGGCGGGTCTGGTGCCCGAAGTGAACGCCGGCTTCGAGGAGGTCTTGCAATTGTGGCTGTGCCATGCGGTGCGTCTGTTCCTTGCATTGGGGTTGGTCGTCCACCGCCGTCATCTCCGCGTCCCAACCCTTGCGGGCACCCGGGAGCCGGATCGGGCGATGTGCGGAGTTCCGATGGTCAGACGGGCCGATGGTCGGATGGTCGAGGTCCCGCGGGCCATCCGACCATCGGACCATCCGTCCATTCGATCATCTCTTGCTGAACTGGAACCGCTTCCGGGCGCCCGGGCGGCCCGGCTTCTTGCGCTCCACCGCCCGCGGATCGCGGGTGAGGAGGTTGGCCGCGCGCAGCTTAAGGCGGTGCTGCCCGTCGGCCTCGACCAGCGCGCGCGCGACGCCGAGGCGGAGGGCGCCAGCTTGGCCGGACTGCCCTCCGCCGTTCACGTGTGCCCGAACGTCGAAGGCGCCCAGCGTATCGGTCGCGGTGAACGGCTGCTGGATGTGCTGTACCAGCGACGCCCGCGGGAAGTAGTCGCCCAGCGTCCGGCCGTTGATGTCCCACTTGCCGGTGCCCGGCGTGAGATAGACACGGGCGACGCTGGTCTTGCGGCGCCCGGTGGCCTGCCACCGGTAGGCGGCGGGAGCTACCGTCATGCGGTCACCTTCGCGCTGCTGATGGAATAGGGTTTGGGTTGCTGGGCTGCGTGCGGGTGCTCGGCGCCGGGATACACCTTCAGCTTCCCACGGAGCTTCTGCTTGGCGAGGGTTGTTTTCGGCAGCATGCCGAAGACCGCCTTCTCGATGACCCGCTCAGGATGGCTGGCCAGCATGTCTCGCGCGACCGTGTACCGCTCGTGGCCCATGTATCCGGTGTGATGGAAATAGCGCTTTTGATCCCGCTTCCGGCCGGTCAGGCGAACCCGAGCGGCGTTCACCACGACTACAAAATCGCCGCCGTCCATGTGCGGCGTGAAGCTGGGCTTGTGCTTGCCACGAATGAGCTGCGCCACGGCACTGGCGAGGCGCCCGAGCGGTATGTCGGCAGCGTCCACAACGAACCAGTCGTGGTGGATCGTGGCGGGCGTGGCGGTAAGAGTCTTCATCGAGGACAGCGATCCCGTTGAGTCGAAGCGGCCCGACACGGCAAACCAAGACAGTCTGATAAGATAGCCGCTGAGTTAGGGTTGGGTCAAGGACGGACCCCCGGGCCTCACTCGAACTCGACGAGGGCCTGGCCCTTCTCAACCGCCTGCCCCACCGAGGCCAGCACCGACCGCACGACCCCGGCGGCCGGGGCCCGCAACTCGTTCTCCATTTTCATGGCCTCGAGCACCAGTACGCCCGCTCCCGCGGGAACCGATCCGCCAGGTTCGACCAATAGCCGCACGACCAATCCCGGCATCGGAGCCCGAATGACTTCGCCGCCCGACGACGGGGCGGCCCCTGCGGTGAGCGATCGGATGTGTCGGGTCCGCTCGTCGATGACTTCGATGTCCAGTTGCTCCCCGCCCGCGCCCGCAATCCACCGGCCGCTACCGAGCGGCTGGAGCATTACGTCTCTCGCCCTCCCGTCGATGGTGAGCTGCCAGAGCGGCGTGCCGGGCCGGTGCCGCAACGAGACGTGCCGGGTCTCACCGACCACGTGGACCTGGTCGCCGTCGACCTCGACCTCGATCTCGCGTCCGGCAACCGTCACGAAGTACTTCACGCACGCTCCAGGATCGCCACGGTCTCGATGTGCGCCGTCTGTGGGAACAGATCGAAGCACCGGGTCTCGACCAGCCGGTAGGCCGGCGCGAGTCGGGTGATGTCGCGCGCGAGTGTCGCGGCATCGCAGGAGATATAGACTATCCGTCGTGGAGCGCGGTCAATCAGCACCGCCGGCACGCGCGGGTCCATGCCTACCCGCGGCGGGTTCGCGATCACCAGCTCCGGATCGGGCAGCGTCTCGATGGCGAGCTCGGCGAGGCCCGCGTGCCGATGCGCGGGTGGGCCAGTCATTTTGGCGTGGTCGACGGCCCGTTGCTCCCGCTCGACACTGTGCACCTGGCCACCTCGCTCCGACAGCAGGACAGTCGTGTCGCCGACGCCGGCGTACAGATCCCACACGGTCGCAGCGTCCATCGCCCCCATCCGGTCCACCGCAAACAACCGTGCCCGGTGCGCCATCGCTGGATTGACTTGTTCGAACACGTCGACGTGGCCCGCGCCGTGGCGGTCGCCGGCCACGACGCGGGCTGCTCCATTCTCGGGCTGCCACCAGAGCGAGGCAGGCGTGCCGTCGTTCACCAGCGCGCCGGCGAGGTCCTTCGCGCCGGCCCACACTCGGCTGCCAACAACGCGCGCGAGGAGGTGGCGGCCGCCGGCCCGGTCGAGCCGAAGGACTACCCGATCCAGCCCCGCCGGCAAGAGGGTACGCCGGCGGCGCACGGCCTGCCACAGCTGGTTCAATGGCGCGGCCGTGATATGGCACCACTCGAGATCGAAGACCTCACCGGGCCGGCCGTACTTGTGGAGGCCGATGTGCCGGCCGCGAGCCGAAAGCGTGAGCTTGGTGCGATAACCGAGCACGGTGTCCGCCGGCTCCACCGACGGATCGGGCACCGACAGTCCCGCGAGTTTCCTCAGCGCATCGCCCACGAAACTGCCGCGCGCCTCCAATTGCGTGGGATATCCCAGGTGCTGGAGCTGACAACCGCCGCATTCATCCCGGGTGTAGTGGGGACACGGAGGGTCGACCCGGCTCGGCGAGGCCTCAGGCAGGTGCGACAGTCGTGCCCGGGCAAAGCGCTTGGCTCGACGTACGTCGACCAGGGTGGCAAGATCGCCGGGGGCGGTCCGGGGGACGAACACAGTGCGGCCGTCCGCCAGATTGCCGACGCCATCGCCGCCCGCGGCTAGGCGCAGGATCCTGACCGTCTCCACCGCGCCGCTCAGCGGAGTCCGTCGGCGCGCGCCTGCCGCGACCACGCGCTCGAGCTCCCGTGCGCGTCGGCGACTGCCGGCCTGCGGCGGTCGCGTGTCATGTGCTCGGCGACCGCCGCCGCGATCGCCAGCTCGGCATCGAGCCGCCGGTCGCGAGCCGGCTGGAGCAGGTCGCTCCGGCGATCGAGAAACTGGATGTCGATCTCACCGGCGCGAAAGGCCGGGTCGCTGAGCAGCCGCCGGTGAAACCCCTGATTGGTGGGAACTCCGACCAGCACCAGTTCCTGAAGCGCGCGCAGCATGCGGTCGATCGCCTGGGGCCGATCGGGTGCCCACACGATGAGCTTCGCGAGGAGCGAATCATAGAACAGCGTCACCTCGTCGCCGGCGTCCACCCCAGCGTCCCAGCGTACGCCCGGCCCCGCGGGGATCTCGAGATGCTCGATCCGTCCGATGCTGGGCAGAAATCCGGCGGCCGGATCTTCGCTCGTAATGCGGCACTCGATGGCCCAGCCGTGGGGTGCTGGCGGCCCCGCCAGCGGCGTCATCCCTAGACCACGCGCGATGCGTAGTTGTTCCCGGACCAGATCCACGCCGTATACCAGTTCGGTCACGGGATGTTCCACCTGAATCCGGGTGTTCATCTCCAGAAAATAGAACTCGCCGTTCGACGCCAGGAGAAACTCGCAGGTGCCGGCGCCGCGATACCCCACGGCCGCCGCGGCGGCGACCGCCGCAGCCCCCATTCGCTCGCGCAGCGCGCCATCGACCGCGACCGATGGGGCTTCCTCGACCAGCTTCTGATGCCGCCGCTGCACCGAGCACTCACGTTCGCCGAAGTGGACCGTCGCCCGCTCGTCCGCCAGCACCTGGATCTCCACGTGCCGTGGCGCCACGACGTATCGCTCCAAGTACACCGCGGGATCCCCGAATGCCTTGGCCGCCTCGGACGCCGCGGTGGTGAGCGCTGGGGCGAGCTCGGCCTCCGAGCGGACGATCCGCATGCCGCGGCCGCCGCCCCCCGCCGCCGCTTTGACCATGAGCGGGAACCCCAGGTCGCGCGCCAACGCCAGCGCAGCGGCCGCGTTTTCCACCGGAGCCGTGGCACCCGGCACGACGGGCACGCCGGCCGCGATCATCCGGCGGCGGGCTTCCGTCTTGTCGCCCATCGCCCGGATCGCTTCGGCCGGAGGGCCGACAAACACCAGGCCGGCCGCGCCGACGGCATCGGCGAATGCCGCACGCTCGGCGAGAAAACCGTATCCGGGATGGATGGCCTCGGCACCGGCGGATCTGGCTGCGGCGATCAGCTTGTCCATGGCCAGGTAGCTGTCGGCCGCCGGAGCCGGACCGATCGGGACCGCATAATCGGCCGCGCGCACGTGGGGGCTGGTGCGATCGGCGACCGAATAGACCGCGACCGCTTCGAGTCCCTCCTCGTGGCAGGCGCGGACGATTCGGAGCGCGATCTCGCCACGATTGGCGATGAGGACTCGCCGCAGAGCGGTCATGTCAACCACACCGGGCTGAAGCGGATCCCGCGCAACTTGAGCCGGCGGCAGAGCTGGTAGACCCGACGGCGCGCGATCAGGCGGTGTCCGGCCAGGTCCGATTCGGTGAGCGGGGTCCTGAGCTCGCCAGTTCCGAAACGCTCGTGGGTCGCTGCGATATCGGCCGCCGTGTCGAGCACCGCGCTGGCGTAGACCGGAGTGAACGCCTGTTCCGGGTCGTCGAACCAGCCATCCCTCCCGCACCGCGCGCAGGGGGCCTCACCGGAGATGCGGCCCCGGACGATGCCGGTCGTGCCGAGAGCCATGGCCGGCATTGTGACATCGATCCGAACCTCGTGCCACGGCAGCGCGGCACCCTGCCGATCCAGCGCCCGCTCGAACGTGATCCCGGAGATGCTTTCCGCCTCGAGCGCCGAGCGGAGGTCATCGTGTACCAAGAGCAAGTCGCGTGACACGGTTCCCAGCCACCCCTTCTTGGGGATCTCGCCCTTGCGAAGCCGCAACGGCCCCAACGGACGGAGACCCGCGCCACAGGCCGGGCAGGCCCCGCCCCGGTCGTACTCCCGCTCCGGACGTGGCCGGGCGACGCCAGTGCTGTGAATCCAGGGATACATGACGAGGAGCTCGCAGGCAGCGAGCTCCTTCGGCGTCGGGTTCCAGTATCGGCGGGTGCGGCCCGGCTGCAGGTCGTGCAGCCGCATGGCGGTCGCCAACGCGAACATCGCATCCTCGGACGGAATATCGATCTGCTGGATCGGGACGCGGAGGTCGAGCGGAGCGACAAGCTGGTCGACCAGGCCAGCGTCCAGCAGCGCCCGTTGAAATTGCTCCTGCTGGGCGGGACGGAGGCTTACCAGCACCTGCAGGGCGATCGGCACGGCTACAGCGGGATGTTGCCGTGTTTCTTCGGCGGGTTCCGGTCTCGCTTGGTGGCGAGCGTCCGGAGCGCGTCGATCAGCCGCGGGCGGGTGTCCCGGGGGTCGATCACGTCGTCCACGAACCCGCGGGCCGCCGCCGCATACGGATTGGCGAACTTTGCGGTGTAGTCGTCGGTGAAGTCGGCGGCCGCAGCGCCGGAATCGGCCGCTTTCGCGATCTCGTCCTTGAAGACTATTTCGACCGCCCCTTTGGCGCCCATGACGGCGATCTCGGCGGAGGGCCAGGCAAGATTGACGTCGCCGCGGATGTGCTTGGAGCTCATGACGTCGTAGGCCCCCCCGTAAGCCTTGCGTGTGATGACGGTGAGCTTCGGCACCGTGGCCTCGCAATAGGCATAGAGGAGCTTCGCGCCGTGCCGGATGATGCCGCCGTGCTCTTGAGCGACCCCCGGGAGGAACCCCGGCACGTCCACGAAGGTCACGACCGGAATATTGAAACAGTCGCAAAACCGAATGAAGCGAGCGGCTTTGGTCGACGCCTCGATATCGAGCACTCCGGCAAGCACCGCCGGTTGGTTGGCGACCACTCCCACTGAGCGGCCACCAAGGCGAGCGAACCCGACGACGATATTGTCCGCGAATCCGCGGTGGACCTCAAGAAAGGCCCCGTCATCCATCACGCGGCGGATCACCTCGTGCATGTCGTACGCCTTGGCCGAGCTGTCCGGCACCAGCTCGAGCAACGCATCATCGCGCCGGTCGTCGGGATCGTCGGTCTGCCGCAGCGGTGGATCATCCAGGTTGTTGAGCGGCAGGTACCCTACCAGCTCGCGGACCAGCTGCAGGCATTCCGGTTCGGTATCGAGGGTAAAGTGTGAGATTCCCGACGTCGTACCGTGGATGTCGGCGCCGCCCAGCTGGTCGAACGTGACCTCCTCGTGGGTGACCGTCTTCACCACAGTGGGACCGGTGACGAACATGAAGCTGACGCCACGCACCATGCAGATGAAATCGGTAATAGCGGGGCTGTACACGGCGCCCCCGGCGCAGGGGCCGAGGATGACCGAGATCTGGGGGACTACGCCGGAGGCGAGGGTGTTACGGAGAAAGATGTCGGCGTAGCCACCGAGTGACGCGACACCCTCCTGAATGCGCGCGCCGCCCGAGTCGTTGAGGCCAATCACCGGCGCGCCGTTCCGCACGGCGTGATCCATGATCTTGCAGATCTTCTCGGCGTGGGCCTCACTCAGCGACCCGCCGAACACCGTGAAGTCCTGCGAGAACACATACACCAGCCGGCCGTCGATCCGCCCATAGCCAGTCACGACGCCATCCCCGAGAATGAGCTGATCGCCCAAACCGAAGTCGGTCGTCCGGTGGGTGACGAAACGGTCGAGCTCGACGAAGCTGCCGTCGTCCAACAGGAGGTCCAGCCGCTCGCGCGCGGTGAGCTTGCCCTTCTTGTGCTGCTGCGCGATTCGCGCCGACCCGCCGCCCTGCTCGGCGAGCGCCTGCCGGCGGTGGAGGTCCTCGAGCAGCCTGCGGGGATCCGGCATCGTGGCGTCGAATATAACGCCGCCAAGCCCGTGACCTCGCGCACCAGAAGTGTGCGGTATAGACACCAGACCGTCCGGGGACCGGCTGCTAACGTGGGCGATTCGAAATACAACCGGCCTTGCCGGAGGAGGCAGATATGACCCGAGTGAGATGGATCACGTTGACGGCGCTCGCGGGCGCGTTAACGGTGGCGCCGGCTGCCGCCGTTGCCCAGGAAGAAGTCGAAGTGGCGGCGGGACCGGCCAGCGTTTCCGCCATCGCCATTCCGGCGGGGACTGATATCCTGGTGACGGTAAACCAGGATATCACCATCGATGAGAAGCACCTCAACGACACATACGAGGCACAGGTCACCCGAGACGTCGTGGTGGACGGGCGGGTGGCGATCCGCCAAGGCGCGCCGGCCATGGTGCGGCTGGTCCGGAGTGAAGAGAACGCCGAACAGGCGACGCTGCGCCTCTCGCAGGTTCAGCTCGCCGGCGAGATGCGTTCCGTGACGACCGAGAATGCCCGGGCGGATACCGAGAAGGACCGTTCGGGTACCGCGAAGAAGACCGGTATCGGTGCGGCGGCGGGTGCGGTGATCGGCGCCGTTACGGGTGTTGGCGTAATCAAGGGCGCGATCCTTGGTGCGGGCGGTGGTCTGGCCTGGGGTCTCCTGGGCGGGCGCGACCGCGAAGTGGGTCGCGGCACGCAGCTCGAGTTCGAGCTTTCCGAGAGCGTGAACACCCAGTAGTCGCGCTGGTGCATCTAGGTGTACATAGGACGAGGCCCCGCCATGGGCGGGGCCTCGTCGCATTTCGTGGCGGAGGCGGATGTGGATCGGGTTAGGCGGTCACGGCGGGCGCCACGCTCTCGGGGTAACCCACGACTGCCAGCACGATGCGGTGATGAATCGGATCGACCTCGATCACGCGGAGGTCGACTGGTTGCCCCTCCTTCACGGCGTCGCCTGGGTTCTCGATGTTGGGTACGCCCAGCTGTGACATCGGCACGAAGCCTTCAATATCGTTGCCGACGTCGACCACCACGCCCTTGTCCATCAGGCGCAGCACCGAGCCTCTGAGCTCCATCCCGATGGGGTACGTCTCGCCGATGTGCAGCCAGGGGTCGTCCTGGGCCTGCTTGAGACCGAGCGAGATCCGCTTGTTCTCGGCGTCGATGTTGAGAATCACGACATCGACCGCGTCACCCTTCTTGACCACCTCGGACGGGTGCTGCACCCGCTTGGTCCAGCTCATGTCGGAGATGTGAATGAGCCCGTCGATCCCCGGCTCGATCTCCACGAAGGCCCCGAAGCTGGTCAGGTTCCGGACCTTGCCGTTGATGCGAGTGCCGACTGGATACTTGAGCGGCAACACCATCCAGGGGTCCTGCTCGGTTTGCTTCATACCGAGCGAGATCTTCTCTTCGGTTTCGTCCACTTTGAGCACGACGGCCTCGATGGTCTCGCCGATGCTCACGATCTTGGACGGATGGCGCACGTTGCGGGTCCAGCTCATTTCGGAGATGTGGACGAGGCCCTCGATACCGGGCTCGATCTCCACGAACGCTCCGTAGTTGGTGATCGAGACCACCTTGCCCTGGACCCGGGTGCCCACGGGGAACTTGGCCGCCACGTCCTTCCAGGGGTACGTCTGGAGCTGCTTCATGCCCAGGCTGATGCGCTCCCGCTGCCAGTCGATATCCAGGATCTTGACCTCGACCTCGTGGCCGATCTGGACCATCTCCGTGGGGTGGGAGACCCGGCCGTACGACATGTCGGTGATGTGGAGCAGGCCGTCCACCCCGCCCAGGTCAATGAACGCGCCGAAGTCGGTGATGTTCTTCACCACGCCCTTCCGCACCTGGCCGACCGCCAGCTCCTTCATCAGGTGCTCGCGCTTGTGAGCCCGCTCGTTCTCGAGGATCACACGGCGGCTCACGACGATGTTCCGCCGCCGCTTGTTGAGCTTGATGATCTTGAACTCGTAGGTCTGGCCGAGCAGCTCGTCGATGTTGGGAACCCGGCGGAGGGCGATCTGGCTGCCGGGAAGGAACGCGTCGACGCCCATCAGGTTCACCACTACGCCACCCTTGATCTTCTTGATAAGGGTGCCTTCGACCGGCTGGTTTCCCTCATGAGCCACGCGGATCCGCTCCCAGACCCGCATGAAGTCGGCCTTCTTCTTTGAGAGGACTACCGCCCCCTCCTGGTCCTCGAGATGCTCGAGGAAGACCTCGACCTCTTCCCCCTCCTTGGGGCGCTCCTTGAACTCGTCGAGCGAGACTGAGCCTTCTGACTTGAACCCGACGTCGAGAATGACGGCATTCTCGGTGATGCGAAGCACCTTGGATTTGACGATCTCGCCCTCGGCGATCTGCGACATGGTGCCCTCGTACATCGAGAGCATCTGTTCGTAATCCTGCTCGGAGTACTCCTCGTCGTACAGGTCGGGGCGAACACGAAGGCCCGTGGCAGACACGAGCGGCTGAGGGGTGGACTTGCGAATTTGTTGCTGGTCGAGGGTGGCCAAAGGGCATTCCTTCCAACGGCCCGCGTACGAGAGCGGGGCTCGAGACTCTGGGCCTCATCCGGCCGAAGTGCTGGAAGAGGTAGCCTGGTAGAATACAGCCGCGGACCAGCATGGACAAGCCCTAAGGCGGGCGTAAGTCCCAGTCCGAACGCCGGTTGTGCCGGTGGTCAGTACCCTCGGGCGTGGGCCAATGCCACGATGCGGGCGACCTGCTCCGCGAAATCGAGCTCCGTGGTATCCAACTCGATGGCATCGCCGGCGCGCGTGAGGGGCGCGATCGCGCGGGTCGAATCCGCCCGGTCCCGCGCCGCGAGGTGCTCGGCCTCACGCGCGACAGCCGCGGGGTCAGCGCGCGAGCCTTGTTGCACAAGTCTTCTGGCTGCCCGTGCTTGCGGTGTTGCGGTGAGAAAGATCTTGAGGTCGGCATCGGGAAAGACCACGGTGCCGATGTCCCGCCCGTCCACGACCACATCCATTCCGGCCCGCACCATCGCACGGAGTCGGGCGTTGATCCACTCCCGGATAACGGCCACCGCCGAAACGGCCGAAACCCGTGCAGTGACTTCCGGGCTCCGAATCGAGGTATCGACCGGCTCGCCCGCGTAATAGGCGGTGAACCCGTGCCCGTCCGGCTGAAGCATCAGCCCACGATCTTCCGCGCTGCGAAGGATCGTCTCGGGATCCAATACCTCCAGGGGCTCGGCATCGGGAAGGCCACGCTCCCGGGCTAGATCGATGGCCGCGAGAGTGACCCCGCGGTACAGCGCCCCGGAATCCAGATGCTGGAAGCCGAGCGCCTCGGCCACGGACCGTGCGGTGCTCGACTTGCCCGATGCGGCGGGGCCGTCGATGGCTATCACAGTGCCGCTCATCGATGGCGCGACACCGAGCGGAGAGCGTCGGGGAAGCCCGGGAAGCTCACGTCCGCGCAGCGAAGGTCGTCGATCCGGATCTTCGCGCCGGGGACCGTCCCCAGCACTGCGAACGCCATCGCGAGCCGGTGATCGCCGTCGGTGCGCACGTATCCGCGAGGGGCACCGTTTCCACCGCCGACGTGGAGATCGTCCCCGGAGACCTCGGCGTCGGCGCCGACCGCGCGAAGATTGGCAGCGAGCAGGCCCAGCCGGTCGCTCTCCTTGACTCGCAGCTCCCCGACCTCGCGAAAGACGGTGGTCCCCTTGGCGCGCGATGCGACCACCGCGAGCAGCGGGATCTCATCGATGAGCGCGGGCACCTCAGCGGGCTCCACCTCGGTGGCACGGAGCGACGCCGGGCTTGCCACGAGATCGCCGACCGGCTCGCCCTGCCGCTCATGCTCGTTCTCGACCACGATCGGCACGCCCATCCGACGCAACACGTGCACGAACCCCACGCGGGTCGGGTTCACGCCCACGGCCTCGACGCGGATCGTTCCCTGCTCCGCTAGCGCCGCCGCGCCCACCAGAAAGGCGGCGGAAGATGGATCGCCGGGGACCCGGAACTCAAACGGCACGAGCGATCCTGTCGGCTCGAAGTCGAGCCACCCGGCTCGGTCCCGCACCTGGTACCCGAACGCCTGGAGCATCCGCTCGGTGTGATCTCGGGATCGGCCATGGGGCTCCCGAAGCGAGACCCGCACCTTTCCGGCGACGCCGGCGAGAAGCAGGGCGCTCTTGATCTGCGCGCTGGACACCGGCAGCTCGTACTCGAGCGGCGCCAGTGGCCCGCCGCGAACGGCAAGCGGCAGTCCATCCCTGCCTCCGTGTTCTTCGAAGCGGGCACCCATTCGCGTGAGCGGCACCGTGACGCGGCGCATGGGGCGCCGCCTGAGCGACGCGTCGCCCGTCAGCACGGCGCGAAACGGATGGGCGGCGAGCAGGCCCAACAGTAGCCGAGTGGTAGTGCCGGAATTGCCGCAGTGGAGTCGCACTGCCGGCCGGCGGAGCGCGCCGCGGCCCCGCACGGTGACCACGGCGCCCGGCCGAAGCGGGCCGACTTCGACGCCTAGTTGTCGGAGAACGCGGGCGGTCGACCGCGCGTCGAGCGACGTCAGGGCTCCCTCAATGCGGCTGGTACCCCGAGCGAGCGCCGCGAACATGAGGGCGCGATGCGTGAGGCTCTTGTCGCCCGGCACCACCACGCTGCCGCCGACGATCATCGCTCGAGCGACCGCCGGAAATCGGCCGCTGGCGTGAGGAGCGCGATGAGGGCCGCCTCGTCGCCATCGGCGATGCGATCCCGCACAACGGCGAGCTCCGCGCCCGCCGCGTCGAGCGCCTGCAGAATTGGCTCCCGGTTTTGCAGAAAGATCTCGAGCCACAGCTCAGGCCGGCTCGCGGCGAGGCGTGTGGTATCGCGCGCGCCACTGCCGAACGCCGACGCCGGGTAACCGCGGTCGGCCAGGACGCGGGCCAGCGCATAGGCGACGGCCTGCGGGAGATGACTGGTCCAGGCGAGCTGGCGGTCGTGCTCCGACGGGTCTACCGGCACGGGTGTGGCCTCCATGACCGTGGACCAGAACGCGGCGACTCGGCGCCCCGCATCCTCACCGCGGTCCGCGTCGTAGCACAGGTACACCAGGCAGCCGCGGAGCAGGTCCGGTGTAGCGAAAGCGAACCCCGAACCGTGCGTACCGGCGAGGGGGTGCGCGCCCACGAAACATCGGCTCAGCCCGCGGGCGCGGGCCAGCGCCATGATCGGCGCCTTGACGCTCGCGACATCGGACAGAATGGTGCCGGCCTCGATCCGGTCCGCGAGCAGCTCGATCAAATCGAGCGTGGCGCGCGGCGGCGTAGCCAGAACCAGCAGTTGGACGTGGCGAGCCGCGGCTTCAGCACTGGGTGCGAGCGCCGT
The DNA here is from genome assembly GCA_035707305.1 of Gemmatimonadales bacterium. GTDB lineage: Bacteria > Gemmatimonadota > Gemmatimonadetes > Gemmatimonadales > GWC2-71-9 > DASQPE01. The sequence continues at coordinate 6,091 of DASSUE010000169.1, read as the reverse complement.
GACCGCGTCCGCCTCGAGCGCGGCGTCGCCCTCGGCGGGGTCCGGCGTGTAACCGAGCACGACCGGCACGCCGGCCAGCCGCGCGCGCCAGGCGACCGAACCGCCGATCGCACCCAGTCCGATGACGGCCAGAGAACCGACGCTGTGGTGCGGAATGGCGATCGCTCGTTGGTCGGGGTGGATGGCAGGCGGTAATCGTACGCAGTCCCGAAGCCATTCTCAACAGAGTGAAACGGCATCCGAGCCTGGGCGTGGCGAAGCGCGAGGGTCGGATCGGGGGCGGGTCCGTCGGGGATCCGGACGATGGCGGGCGGAGCTGCGACGCCTGACGGGAAACCGCTGTCGCCGCGACGGTTACCGAATCCGGAACCGCCGCCGCGCGCGGCGATCCGCAGCCAACGGACTGGCCCAAGTATTGCCCGATGAACGGGTTGACGCAGGTCACCTCCGGAGCCGCAAGCATGGCTGAACCGAGAACCAGCGCGCCGACGCCGAATCACCCACCGACTCCGGCGGGCGGCAAACAGGCGCTGCTGGAAGCCGCGCAGGAAGTCGTCCGCAAGCAGGCCGAGGATCGAGCTGCGGAGATCGAGGCGGAGCGCCGAGCGCGCAGCCGCGTGTCCCCCGTCGTGGCGGTTGGCTGCGCCGTTCTGCTGGTGGTTGGGGCGTATGTCGCGGTGGAGCGTCCAACGTGGATCTTCCCCAAACCGTCCGCGGTGGAAACCGTGGAGGTCCGGGAGGCGAGTCTCCGCATCGGCATGGCAGCCACCGCGCAACGCATCGAGAAGTTCCGGCAGCTTCGCAATCGCCTGCCCCACACCCTGGCCGAAACGGGCGGCATCCCGCACGGGATCCGCTCCGAGCGGACCGGGACGCAGGCCTTCGCCCTCTACGGTAGCAACGGACCGGTGGCCCTTACGCTTCGCTCCACAGATTCCCTGCGCACCTTCGTCGGCAGCAGCTTCGAGGTGATCGCCCGGAGGACCGGCCGATGAGACGCCGTCCCTCGCGCCGCGGGTTCACGCTGGTGGAGCTCCTGGTCGTCTTCGTGGTGCTGACGGTGCTCGCGTCGATGATGGTGATGCGGTATATCGATCTCAAGCACCGAGCGATCTCGGCGAAGGCCACGGCCGACATGGATATCGTTCGAAAGGCGGGGTACGCCCGCTATTACGACGCGGGCGCGTGGCCGGGCGGCGGTGGGGCGGGCGTCATTCCCGCAGACCTCCAACCGTACCTCCCGAACAGCTTCAGCTTCGTGCGGCCGGAGTACACGCTGGAATGGGAGAACTTCACGCCGCCGGGCGGCGGCAGCTCCGCTTCTTATCAGGTCGGGGTAAGGCTTACGTCAGCCAACACGCGGCTCATGCAGACGCTCGCGCAAACGATCGGCAGCCGCTCGCCGTACGTCATGCTGGGTAGCGACCTGGTGGTGATCGTGGTCGGCCCCGACGGGGGGATCTGACGTGCGGCCGCTCACGCTGGTAGGCTTGCTGCTCGTGGCCGCCGGGCTGTTCGTCACGATTCGCGGCGCGACATACCGGGGCGACCGCAGCGTGTTCAAGGTCGGCGAGATCGAGGCAACGATTCAGGAGGAGCGAGCCGTGCCGCCCTGGGCCGGCGCCGTCGGGGTTGTAGCCGGTGTCCTGCTCATCCTGGCGGATCGCCGCCGTCGGTAGCTTCTCCTTCCAGCGTGGCAACGAACTGCGCGGCGGTCGGCCCGGCCGCGGGATAACTGGGCGCCATCCGCTCCAGCGTCTCCACTATCACCCTCGCGACCAACAGGTCGCGGTACGGCTTCCGGTCCGCCGGCACCACATACCACGGAGCCCACTCCGTGCTGGTCAGCCGGATGGCATCCGCGTAGGCCGCGGTGTAGTCGACCCAGTGCGCTCGCTCGCTCAGATCGCCCGGATTGAACTTCCAGTTCTTCTGAGGGTCGTGCAGCCGCTCCAGTAGGCGTGTCCGCTGTTCCTCCCGGGAGATGTGCAGGCAGAACTTGACGATGACCACGCCGTTGTCGGCGAGGTGGCGCTCGAACGCATTGATCTGATCGTACCGCACGCGCCAGGCATCCGGCGGCACCAGGTTATGGACCCGCACCGCCAGGACGTCTTCGTAGTGCGAACGGTTGAAGATTCCGATGGTTCCGCGCGGCGGGACCCGCCGATGCACCCGCCACAGGTAGTCGTGACTCAACTCGAGCGCGGTCGGCGCCTTGAAGCTGGTGATCTCGATACCCATCGGATTGACCAGCCCGAACACGTGCCTGATTACTCCATCCTTCCCGCCGGTATCCCGGGCCTGCAACACGGCCAGCACCGCGCGGCGGTTCTCGGCGTACAGGGCGTCCTGGAGCGTCGCCATGCGCTCGCCCAGCTCGGCGAGCTCCGCCCGGAGGGCCTGCATGCCCGGCGTGTCGAGCGGCGGGGCGGCGGCTGCATCATCGAGCACCGGTGTTGAACCGAGAGGGATGGGTTCGAGACGCATCGGTCGGCTCCCGGGGGCGAGCGTTTTCAGATGGGCTGCTCGAGCAGCACCGCGGCGGGGAGAGGGTCGAAGAGCGGCGCGACCTCGACGCCGCCTGCCTCGATGGTGACGCTGCTCCCGGTCAAGGCATGGCCGTACCGTCCGGCGATACCCGGCGGCAGCAGGATACGGGTGCCGGTCCAGAAATCCGCGGGTGGCGGCAGCGCGTCGGCCGCCCGCAGATAACGAGTCATGAGTCGCGGCACGACCGCGATGGCGGTCTCGGACCCATCGCGCCGAAGAAACGCGAACACCTGGTCCGCCGCGGGTCCCGAGACGTCGAGCGCCTCGTAGCCTCCCGCCGCGAAGAGCCCGGGATGCCGGCCGCGAGCTTGAAGCAGGCGGTGAGTGACGTAGAGCTTGATCCGGCCATCCTCAGGGGCGCGCACCAGCTCCGACAGGAAGCGGGCCCGCCCGCCGGCATCGGCCAGACCGCCGACCACCTCAGGCAGGAGTGACTGGCGCCGCTGCCAGTCGACAGGACGGCGGTTGTCAGGGTCGACCAGCAGAAAATTCCAGAGCTCGTCACCCTGGTAGACATCGGGTGTACCGGGCGACGTGAGTTGCAGCACGGTCCGCGACAGGGCGTTCCACATGCCGGGTCGGCTGACGCGGGTGGCGAACGCCGCGACGTCGTCCACGAACTCCGGCGCGACATCGAGCGAGAGGATCGCGGTGGTGAACTCTTCCAGCGCGCGCTCGAACTCGGGATCGGGATCGACCCAGTTGGTATGCTCCTTTGCTTCGCGGGCCGCTTTCAGGATGTAGGCGCTCACCCGCTGACGAAACTCGGCCAGGCAGGCACGGTCGTCGGCGCCGGCCGCGCGCACCGGCCGGCGGCCCGGCGCCATCAGCTCGAGCGGCCAGGCACCGACGAGCGTTTGATAGAGCAGATACTCGGTGTTGGCGTCGGGCAGGCGTCTGGTGCGCACCACCGCGCGATGCTCCCGATTCCACCGCCGCCAGCGATAGATGCACTCCTCCCACTCCTCGGGCAGCTCGGTCAGTACGTCGAGCCGCGCGCGGATGTCGGCGGACCGCTTGGTATCGTGCGTGGTCACGCTGAGCATCGTCGCCGGCCAGCACGCGGCACGGTGTGCATTGGCGCGGTGCAGCGCCCGAGGTGCGTCGGCCACGGACCCCGCCGGATCCCCGCCGACATCGTTCCGGGATACGAGCGGCACATACGAGTAAAAGGCGGTATCCTCGATGCCTTTGGCGCTCGCGGGCCCGCTCACCTGCTGGAACCGCTGGACGAACCGCCGGCGCGGCGCCTCGTGCTCCGGCGATCGCATGGCGGGATCGGCCCCGAGGAGCGCGCCGGCCAATACGTCGAGCGCCCGCGGCGTCGCCCGACCGCCGCTGCGTGCCGCTGCCAGTGCGCCCTCGAGCAGGACCCGATCTTCCGGACCTGGTTCGGGATGTCGGTCGTCTACGTAGGTCCGATATACCGGCAGGTGTACGATCGTCTCCACGATGGCGGTGGCCAGCTCGTGGGGGACCAGCGGGGGCGTCAACTCCCGCGGCGCGATGCGCAGCAAGCGGTGAGCGAGGCGTCGCACGCCGGCAGACAGGCCGGCGCTGAGAACGGTGCGCTTTGCCGCCTCGGCGACGGCGCTGAAGGGCAGCGGCCGCCGGGTGAGCCGTCGGTAGTCACGCTCGACCTGCTCCGCCCCGGCCGGGGCGATGAAAACTGCTTCGGCCTGATTCAGAAAGTCGTACCCCGTGGTGCCGGCCACGGGCCAGTCGTCGCGCAACCGCTCCCCGGGGGACAGGATTTTCTCTACGAACAGCGGGGCGTGGCCGCCGCCGCGGTCGAACGCGTTTCGCGCCAGCCGCTCGGCATACCCCAGGGGATCCAGCAGACCGTCAGGGTGGTCCACGCGGAACCCCTGCACCCAGCCCGACCGGACCCAGTCGAGCACGAGGGCATGACTCTGCGCGAAGACTTCGGGATCCTCCATGTGCAGCGCCACGAGATCGTTCACATCGAAGAACCGGCGGTAGTTGATCTCGCGCGCCGCGCGGCGCCAGTACACCAGACGGTAGGGTTGAAGATCCAGCAGACTCTCGAGCCGTTCCGGGGCGCCCTCTCCTTCCGCCCAAGTGGCCGCCGCCCGTTCGATCCGGCGCCGAGCCTCCGGCACCAGCGCGCTCAGCTTTCGAAGCCGTCGTAGCCCCTCACCGGCTATCCGGCGGCGGCGGGCCACGGCGCGCGGCGCGCGCGCGCTGCGGCGCGGGACCCGTTCGAGGAGCGCCACGATGGCAGCGAGCTCCTGGGTGCCGACATGCGTCGGCCCCAGCTCCGCGGTGGCGGCGGCGACGGCCGGCGCGAGCACCAGCGGATAGCTGCCGGGATCGAGCGGAAAGGAGCGTTCCCAGTAGCGGAGCCTGAGCGCGCCTTGCTCGAGCGCCACGGTGAGCTCACCACGCCGCACCACGCGCTGCAGGACATCGCCGAGAACCGGCAGCAGTACCCGCCGATGCAGGCCCCGCTCGCCCACCCGCCACTCGATGTCGAACCAGCGCGCATATGGCGAGGCGGGCCCGTGGCTCAGGACGTCTTCCCAACGCCAGTTTTCGCGGGACGCCGCCATGTGGTTCGGCACGATGTCCAGCACGATGCCCATGCCCCGAGCGTGCAGCTCGGCCACCATGCGCTCCAGCTCGTGCTCGTCGCCAAGTGCGGGCGCCAGCACGCTGGGATCGACCACATCGTACCCGTGCTGGCTGCCTTCCCGGGCCCGCAGGAGGGGCGACAGATGCACGTGTGTGACGCCGAGATCCGCGAGATAGGGAACCAACGCGCGGACGTCCTTGAGGCCAAAGCCACCGTGCACCTGAAGCCGGTAGGTCGCGAGGATCCGGCCGGGTGGCGTCACCGATCGTCCCGGAAGCCAAGCAGCAGCAGCGAGTGGGCGGCGACCGCTGCGGTCCCGCGGGGGGTACGCGAGCCGTGCTGCGCGGTGTTGACGAGTTCGACCCAGTGGCCCTGTTGGATGATGCGGGGCAGCGTGACCAACCGCGACCGGCTGCCGCCGTTGACCAACAGCAGGATTGTGTCGCCGACGAAGGTCCGACCCCGCTCATCGAGCTCGTCCGTAGCCCGGCCGCGAATCAGCATACCCAGCACATGATTGTGCGCCTGCGCCCAGTCGCCTTCCGACATGGCATGCCCATCGGCGTTGAGCCACGTGAGATCGCGTCCCCGCCCCGCGTTGAGATCGAGATGGCGAAAGAACGTCCGGCGACGGAGCACCGGATTGTCGGCGCGGACTCGCAGGACCTTGCGCGTGAAGTCGAGCAGCTCGCGCTCGCTGTCGCCCAGGTCCCAATCCACCCACGTGATCTCGTTGTCCTGGCAGTACGCATTGTTGTTCCCGCGTTGGGTGCGGCCTAGCTCGTCGCCGTGCGACAGCATGGGCACGCCCTGCGAGAAGGCCAGTGTCGCCAGGAAGTTCCGCTTCATCCGCTCGCGCACGCGCACGATGTGCGGGGCATCGGTGGGTCCTTCGGCGCCCCAGTTGCGGCTCAGGTTGTGGTCGTGGCCGTCCCGGTTGTG
>DASSUE010000168.1:0-2674 GCA_035707305.1 Gemmatimonadales bacterium | reverse complement strand
AGGGCACCGATCTCGAACGAACGGAAGATCGCGAGGATGTGGCTGAACGAGGCGTAGTTGTCGAGCTCGAGCCGGAGGCGGGTGGAATTCACGAAGATGAAGTCGCCGGCCAGGCGCACTTCGAGCTCGCCCTCGGACGCGAGCAGATTGGTCACCGTCTCTTGGAGCTCGTCCAGGGCGTGCTGCACGGTCGCATTTTCGACCGGATAGAGCTTCAGGCTTCGAAGCGCGGCGTAGAGCTGCAACAGGACTCCGCGCCCGGCCTGGCGCAGGCGGGCGTCGACGTCCTGGGCTTCGCTCACGCGGCCGACTCCCGGAGTGCGCGGTTCACGGCGTTCCGGACGACGAGATCCTTATCGTCGGCGGCGCTGGACAGCACCTGCCGCGCTTCGGCAGTGCGAATCTTTCCCAACGCGATGGCGGCGCACGCGCGCAGGTCCGACGGCTGGGTGAGCTTCAGCAGACCCCGCGGTAGCAGCATACTCGCCAGCGTTTTGAGTGCCGACGGGCCGGCGATGGCACCGTAGGCCTCGAAGAAGGCCATCTTCTCGGTGAGATCCATCTCCTTCACCGCCTTGCCCAGCACCACGGCTTCGACCCGTTTGAGCGCGCCCTTGTATCCCCGCGCCCCCGCGGCGCGTACCGCCGCGAGACGGACGTTCCGGTCGGTATCGTCCACCGCTCGTTCCAACTGCCCCATGGCACCCGGCGTGCCGATCTTCTCCAGCGCCTGCACCACCGCGAGCCGCACGCCAGCATCCGCGTGCGCGAGCAGTTCCCCCAGGCCTGGCACGGCGGGCTGAAGGGCGAGTCGGCCGCAGAGCGCCACGACGGACGGCAAGGCGTCACCCGGCGGCTCCCGCAGCAAACGGAGAACCTCGGTGCCGTGCGCCGCGGCCAGCCGGTCGACGTTGGCTTCGACCAGCTTTCGGACCGGTGCCGCCGTGACCCGTGGCAGTGCCTCCATCAACGCGCCCAACGCACTGGCCCGCAGCTCGCCGAACAGCGCGGTGACGTCGACCTCGCCCGCGAGCTGCGGGGCCTCGTCGAGAGACTGTGCCAGCTGCGCGACGATCGCCGGCTGGCTGAGCTGCAGTTCGAGTGCTTCCAGCCGGCGCCGGATGTCGGGCTGCAGCTCGCTTGTACGCGACACGACGAGACGGCCATCCCGAATCATCATCGCCACGGTCCGGAACTCGCCCTTGCTCAGCAGGTTGGGATACAGCGTTTCGAAGATGCTGACGATCTCGGCGCGTACCCGGGCGTCGGTCTGCGACTCGAGCAGATCGAAGACGGCGGTCAACGCTGAGCCCCGCGCGTCGCGGGCATACTCCTCCTGCACTTCCTTCGCGAGCTGATTGATCTCCGTCTCGTCTAGGAAGTACAGCGTGGCATCGAACTCCTCGAGATCCACGATTCCCTTGGGCCGCGCCGGTGCCTCTTCGCGGACTTGGTCGCGCCGTGCCTCCGCGGCGGTCGCGTCGCCGCCCGCGGGCGCCGCCGACCCTTCAATGGCGTCGCGCTCGGTGAGAAAGTCGATGAAGTGATACTGAATCGCCACGAACTCCTGCTCCCAGAGCAGGGTCATGAGATCGTCGCCCGCCTCGGCGGGGAGGAAGCGAGCGCGGTTCACCGTTTCCAGGAACCGGACCAGCTCGTCGTCCTCGGCTCCCTTCTGAATGGTCAGGACTCTCATGCCATCCTTGAAGAGGGTCCAGGCCAGCGATTCGCTCTTGCTGATCTGCTGGTAGACGATCTCCTCTTCCCACAGGATCTCGGTCTCCGCGATCGTGAGCACGAGCTCGTCACCCGCGGCCCAGATGGGGCCGAACGCTCCGCGTACGTTCTGGATCGCGCGCTGATAGATCGGGTTGTTGGGGAGGTACATCTGAAAGGCGCGCAGCGCCTTGACCATCGTCTGCAGCAGCTCCGCGACCAGGCTGGGGACGAGGAGCGCCGGCGAGGGCGCGCCTGCGGTCACGGCGCTCGCCCCAGCAAGGCGGCAACGTGGGCGACGTCTTTGTCGCCCCGGCCGCTGAGACAGAGGAGCACGGGCACGTCGTCGCTCCACCGCCCACCGTGGGCGCGTATCCAGGCGAACGCGTGCGCCGTCTCCAGAGCCGGGATGATGCCTTCCGTCCGGCAGACGGCTTGAAACGCGTCCAACGCCTCGCCGTCGCTCGCCGACTCGTAGCGCACCCGGCCGGTGTCGCGCAGCCAGCTGTGCTCCGGTCCGACGCCGGGGTAATCCAGACCAGCCGATACCGAGTGCGCCGGTGAGACCTGGCCGTCCGCGTCCTGAAGGAGATAGCTGAAACTGCCGTGCAGCACGCCGGGCTGCCCCGCCTCGAGGGTGGCGCTGTGATGTCCGCTGGCCAGGCCCTCACCGGCCGCCTCAACCCCCACCAGCTCGACTTCGGCATCGTCGAGAAACGCGGCGAACATCCCCATGGCGTTCGATCCCCCACCGACGCACGCGACCACCGTAGCCGGCAGTCGTCCGGCGCGCTCTATTACCTGGCTCCGCGCCTCTGTGCCGATCACCGACTGGAAGTCACGGACCATGCGGGGATAGGGATCGGGCCCCACCACCGAGCCGATGACATAGTGCGTCGTAGGCACGTTGGTGACCCAGTCCCGCAGGGCTTCGTTGGTGGCGTCCTTGAGGGTGCGG
>DASSUE010000167.1:0-2195 GCA_035707305.1 Gemmatimonadales bacterium | reverse complement strand
ACTTCAACGGGGTCTGGGCGGCAAGCTCGCCGGCGGCAGTGAGGGCGGCCGCGCCGACCAGAAGGGAGGTGAATCGCATAAGTCCTCGGAGTAAGAGCAACTGCGCGAAAGGGCGCAATTAGGCCAACAGCACGTGGGCGTCACGGGACCGATCGGTCGACGCTCTCCGTTTGTGTGTCACGGCGGGCGGTCGGGAGGGTTGCCTGTGGGGGCGGCGGGGGACCGCGGATCCAATTCAATGGCGCGGACACGCCTTTCAATGGGGTCAGACTCCATTGGAAATCTCAATGGGGTCAGACTCAATGCCGATCACTTAGGTTTTTTTGTGATGTTGCGGCGCCGGGCGCGAGCGGCGGCGCCGCGATTTCGAGGGTAGCCCGTTAGGCGCAACTTCACCGCCCGGGGATACCGTCGCTCCGGGCGGCGCTCCGGCAGAATCAGCTGCGCGAGCGCGCTCCGCAGATGCCGGAGGTGACGCGGAATCGCGCCCGGCGGCGCCACCGCACACCAGAGCCACTCGTCGCGAATCAGATGCAACGCTCCGATGAAGCTCACGCGCGTCGGGGCCACCCCGGCCACTTGCGCCACGCGCGCCATCTCGAGCCGCACGAGGTTGTAGGCCAGCAAGAGCCCCCAGAGCTCTTGCTCCACTCCGGCCGGACTCTGGCTCCGGATCGCTTCCTCGCGCGCGAGCAACCCCGTCTTCACCTCGTCGTAGCCGAGTTCAATCTCCCAGCGCTCGTGATACAGCGCGATCACCTCGGCGGCCGGATACTGCTCGGGATCCCGCAACGAGGTCAGGAGGAGCTGCGGCTTGTGGCCCGGGCGCTCATACGCCAGCGCGCGCGCCCGCCACGTCCGCGGCAACGTCGGCTCCCGCCGCCGCGCCGCCCACGAGACCTGCATCTCGACTACGGCATCGCCGGGGCCGAACTCCTGCACCACGCGATAGCGCGTCCTCCGCTTCGCCCGCACCAACCAGTGCCGATTCCTCCCCGGCTGCTCTAACGCGAGGAGCGGTGCCGCCGCCAGGAAGCCTCGGTCCACGATGGTGAGCGAGTCGTTCGGCACCGCCGCCCAGAGCTGGGCGGCATAGGGGTACTCGCCCGCCCGATGCGCGCCGAACGCGGCGGCCCGAAGGAGATGGGAGCGCAATTCCATGAGGGCGACGACGCGCACGAGCGGATAACCGCTCTCCCCATGGCCGCTCCCCGCGGGGTGCCCGCCAAACTGCGCCCGATTCTCCGGCGAATCCGGCACGCGCAGCGTGGTGCCATCAACCCCATACAGCGCGAGCCCGCGCCAGTCGGCCGCCGACGCCCCCGCTACGGGGTCGCGACTCGTCCAGGTTTCAGCGCACCGCCGGAAGAGCCACGCCAACGGCTCCGGCCCGACGCGGGCGCGCGCTTTCGGCACCGCACTCGCCGCCACCGGCCGCCCGCGCTCGTCGGGGAGCGCGAGATCCAGCTTGTTGACGATCTCCACGATGGACCGATTGCGATGGAGGGCCATCCCCAGCACGAGCCAGATCACCTGCTCGGCGGGGAGCCGGCGCCGCCGCAGCGTCGCCGTCCCCGTGGCGGCGAGCGCCTGGTCAATCCATTCCGGGTCGAGATCCGCGCGAAAGCGATCAATCGAGGTGGCGTGCCCGACGGCGGTCACGCCCGCGAGGGCTGCCTCCAGCGACAGCCAGCCCGCCATTCCTGACGACATGAGCAGCACCCTGCAGCAACAACGACGTGCAAACTTCGTCAGTGATCAGCCGGGTGCCAAGCGCTTAAGTGATCGGCATTGGGGTCTGACCCCATTTGAGAAACCCCTACCCAAACTCTCCTTCCGTCTTCGCGCGGTACCGTCTGCTCCACATCAACGTCGTGCCATCGAGCAGCACCACGCGGTAGTCGCCGTGAAACCAGGGGTGCATCTCCTTCACCGCATCGAGGCGAACGATGTCCGAGCGGTTGATGCGGAGAAACCTCGCGGGGTCGAGGCGCTCGGCGATCGAGCCGATGCTGCTGCGCACCAGATAGCTCGCACCGCCGGCGTGTACGCGCACGTAGTTGCGCTCGGCTTCGATGCGGTCGATGCGCTCGACCGGGACGAGGAATGCCTTCCCGCCGTGGTGGACCAGTATGCGCCGAAGCGGCCGACGCTTTGGCACGAGCGACTCCACGAGCTCGTCGAGCCGAGCGGCG
>DASSUE010000166.1:0-5951 GCA_035707305.1 Gemmatimonadales bacterium | reverse complement strand
CCAATACGTGAGGTAATAGATGATGCCGGGGAAAAACCCCGCCTCCGCCACGCCCAGGAGGAGGCGCATCGCGTAGAAGCTTTCGACCGAGCGGACGAACATCATCGCTGACGCGACGATGCCCCACGAGATCATGATCCGGGCGATCCATACCCGCGCGCCGGTCCGCGCGAGGATGAGATTGCTGGGGACTTCGAACAGCGCGTAGGCGATGAAAAAGATGCCGGCGCCGAGTCCGTAGACCTTCGGTCCGAAGGCGAGGTCGCGGTTCATCTGCAGCGCGGCGAACCCGACGTTCACCCGGTCGAGAAAATTGAGGAGGTACAACAGGAACAGGAACGGCATCAGCCGCCGGGTGACCTTGGCCAGGGTCCGGCGGGCGAAGGCGGCCTCGCTGGGCGCGGCTACCGCCGCCACGCCTGCCATCCCGTCCCTCGTGCGGTAGCAGCCTCGATCTCGCCCTCGAGACGGATCGCCTCGCTCCGGCTCTCTTGCAGCGTGAACCCGATCCGCCGGCCACGAAGCTGGACGGCGGTCACCTCGACCGTCACGCCGGCGCGGGATGCGGTTCCGGTCACGACCTGATAGCGCTGCTCGAGGCGGAGGCGGTAGCGCCGTTGCACACCGCCCCGGTCGAGCTCGAGCTCCCAGGTCCCGGCCACGTCGGCAGGAATGATCCAGAGTCTGACGGCAGAGCTGGCCCCGCGCTCGCTCGTCACGGTCACCACGGTGTCCGCGTCCCAATCACCCATCCCGAAGTTGTGGGACACCACCCGAGCCCCGGCGCCGAGCTCGCGGAACAGCTTGGGTCGAAGCCGCTGGTTGAGTGCGGGAGACAAATACAGGGCGACGACGGTGCCGCCTTCGAGCGGGGTCTCGAACATATCTCCTTGCACGAAGCGGACGCGGGAGCGCACCCCAGCCGTATCGGCCGCGGCCTGGCTCCGCGCGATCAGCCCGGGATCGAGCTCCACGCATACACCCGACGCGCCGAAGCGCTGCGCGGCACGGATCACGATCCGGCCGTCGCCGCAACCGAGGTCGAAGACTAGATCGTCCGGGGTCACGGCGGCTACCTCGAGCATCCGATCGGTGATGTCGGCCGCCGTCGGGAGAAAGATGACGTCCTGGCTGCGGGTGGCGCACCCGAAGCAGAAAAGCAGAAGAGCAGGGGAGCGGATGTGCGACCGCGCCATCGGCTCCTCTGCTCTTCGGGGTACGGCCGTACTACTGCAGGAAGTACCGCAGGCCGATCTGGGCCCGCCAGCGGGACAGGAGTCCCGGGTCGCCGACGAACGTCTCCGCCGGGCCGACGAAGCGAAGGATCGGCGCGCCATTCGCATCGAAGCCGCTCGGGGACAACGCGAGCGGTTGGGTGGCAGCGGAGTTCGCGACGTCGCGCACGCCCCAGTCGGAGTCGATGAAGTTGGCGATGTTCAGCATGTCGACGCTGAGCTGGAACGTGTGCCTGCGACCGCCGCCTCCGATCGCGAAGTCCTGAAGGATCCTGAGGTCCACCGTGTTGTACCACGGGTTCACCGCGCCGTTCCGCTCGGCGATCTGGCCGCGGTGCTGGCTCAGATAGTCATCCTGCTCGATGAACGCGTTCAGCCGGGTCCACTGGTCAGCGGCGGTGACCGTGTTGCCGCCCGCGTCCACAAAGTCCTCGAGCACGATGTCGTTCTGGTCCCGGGGGATGTAGATCAGGTCGTTCCCCCCCTGCCCGTCGCCGTTCACGTCCCCGGCGTAGATGAACGAGTAGCGGTTGGCAGCGAAGCCAGCGAACCGGTTGCCTTCCGCCATCTCGAAGAAGAGACCGACTTGAGTGCGGAGCGTGCGGTTCCACTGCTTGGCGTATGTGGCAGCTCCCACGATCCGGTGGCGCTGGCCGAACTCGGATGGAGTCGAGACCGGAACGTTTGGGTTCCCCGGCGTCGGCTGGCTCTGCCACAGCACGCTGGCGATCTCGGTGCTTCGGAGTGCGTTCTCGGCCTTGGTGTAGCTGTAGGCGAGGCTTGCGTTCAAGCCGAACCTGAACTGCTTCCGGAGCTGTGCAGTGACGTTCGCCGAGTAACCCAGGCTGGTGTTGTCGATGACGAAAATCCCGGCGCCGACGGCCCCGGCGCCGAATTCGGGAGTCAGCTCGCTGACGCCGGCGCCGCCATAGTAGGGCCGGCCGTCCGGCAGCGTACGCAGCGCCGGTGCGAGATCCGCGTTCCGGACGAACACCCCTTTGAGATCGTTGGAGTAGATCCCCTCGACCGTAGCCAGCCAGCCGTTGCCGAGCTGCTGGTCGATCGCCAGGTTCGTGGTCCACACCTGCGGCCACTTGAACTCGGGATCCATCGCGTTCAAGTCGAAGGACTGCCCCAGCGTGGCATCGGGCCCGGTCGGGATGATTGGCCCCCCGCCGGGTCCTGTTGTCGGGTTGAATGAGAACAGGTTCGGATTGGCGCCGGGGTTCGAGATCACGTTCCCGATCCAGACGAACGGCACGCGTCCGGTGAAGATTCCGGTGCCGCCGCGGATCTGGGTGCGACGGTCGCCCACCGCGTTCCAGTTGAAGCCGAGGCGAGGCGAGATCATCGTCTTGGTGCCCGCAAGATGGCTCTGGTCCACCGTCTCAGGACTGCCGTTCTCGTCCAGTGCGGGGAGCGAGCGGGAGTAAGGATTGTCCACCGGATCGGTGAAGTACATCGGGAAGTCGACCCGGGCGCCGAACGTCAGGTTGAAGCGGGGCGAGACGACGAACTCGTCCTGAGCGTAGACCGACAACTGCCCGACGTCGATGTTCTCGCCCTTGAATGGAATGCCGTTTGCCGCATTGACTGGGGCGTTGAAATCAATCTGGGTCGGGTTGTTCGGATCGGTCGCGGCGAAGAAATCTTCGACTCCGGTTGTGTTGGGCCCGGTCGCGCCACCCAGGAACGTGCTGCCGCCGAACGGGAAGGGGATCTGGAACAGGCCGAACCGGAAGATGTTGAACGAGTTGAAGAAGGAGAACTTCTCGAAGTTGGCGCCCAGCGTGATGGCGTGCTTGCCCTTGAACCAGGTGAAGTTGTTGGTGAACTGCAGCACGTCCTGGTCCAGGACGTTGTGGATGGAGAACGGCTCGTGCCCCGCCGTGGTAAAGGTCACGCCCCCTTGCGCGATCTCGATCGTCGGAAACTCAGCGCTGAACGGCTCGCGGTGGTCCCGGAAGCGGTTGTAGCTGGCGAAGAACCGGTTGGCGAAGCCGGTGGATCGGCTGTTGAGCTCGAGCGCGAACGAGTTCAGGTCATTGTTGATGGCATAGCCCGAGTTCCGGAACGGGAGGCTGCTCTCATTCGGGCCGCGCCCTGAGTTGAACGCGCTCAGCACAAAAGGGTGCGGCGGGTTGTCGCGCTTGGCGTCGAGGAAGTTCCAGCGGAACGTGAGATTGTTGTTCTGGTTGACGTTCCAGTCGAGCTTCGCGAGGATCTTATTGTTGTCGGTCTCGTTGATGTACCCGTCGTATGGCCCGGTCACGTAGCCGTACTCGTCCAGGAGCCGCTGGCTGATGGCGTCCATCGTGGCGGCATCCACCCTTGAGACTCCGAAGCCGGTCAACCCGGGCCGCGCGGCCGCGAAGTTGCTGCCTGGATCGTCGGTGCGCTCCAGCTCGGCGTTCACGTAGAAGAACAGCTTGTCCCGGATGATCGGGCCGCTGAACGCGAAGCCCGACTGATTGTATCCCAGGTCCGGATTTGCGACCACCGGCGCGCCGCGCACCTCGTTGCCCTGCAATTTGTCGTCCCGGTAGAACGTGTACACCGTGGCGCGGAAATCATTGGTGCCGCTCTTGGTGACCGTGTTGATGTTGGCGCCGGTGAACCCGCCCTGGCGGATGTCGAAGGGGGCCACCGACACCTGCACCTGCTCCACCGCGTCGTACGGCACCGGCTCGGCGCTGGTCTGGCCGCCCGGCGCCGGGTCGTCGAGGCCGAAGGGGTTGTTGAAGTAGGAGCCGTCGAGCGAGATGTCGTTGTAGAGCCAGTTTCGGCCGGCAAAGGAGTAGTTGCCGTCGTTCCTCGGGTCGATGCGGATCAGATCCCGCGTGCTCCGCTTGATGGACGGCAGGGCGTCCACCTGTTCCGGGCCGATGAACGTCGCCGCTCCGGTTCGCCCGCCGTTCAGCACGTCGTCCTCGGCCGCCGTCACCTCGAGCTCTTCAAGTTGCACGGCTTGCCGCTTGAGCTCGAAGTCGGTGCGTCGGTTTTCGGCCAGGTTGAGGGTCGCAATCGTGTCGGTACCCGGTTCGAATCCGATCGCCGTGGCCGTGACCCGGTACGGTCCGCCCACCCGCATGTTCGGAATGTTGTACACACCTCCCGAGCGGGTCTGGGCTCGGTACTGGGTGCCACTGGGCTCGTGCAGCGCGACGACGTTCGCGTCGGCAACCGGCACGCCGGCCTCGTCGGTCACCAGACCGTTGATCGCGGCGGTGGTCACGCCTTGCGCGTACACCGACACGGGCACTGTGAGAAGGGCCAGCGGTATTGCGGAGCGAACCAGGGCGTTCCGGACGGCGGGTACGGTCACACGGGCCTCCTTCATGAGGCAAAGGTGGGAGGCATGCCTTGTGGCGCTGGAGCGAGGCTGCATCGAGGGTCCCCCTATGCTATCCCGCACGCGACGCGCGTCAAGCCGGACTCGGTGGCCGAGTTCCTGAGACCGACCGCGCTCGCGCCCGGCGGGGTTCGCCTCCCGGCCGCCTAGAGCGGCCGCAGACTGAACTCGGAGATGCGGTCGTCTGGTGCGAGCCCGAGCGTGGCCTCGATCCGCTTCTCGCCGTAGCCGATCCGATAGCGATACAACCGGTCATCGCCCAGCTCCTCCCGTGCCAGGAGTTTGATAGTGCGTGGCTCGCCCAGATCCTTCAGGAGCTGCTGAAACGCTCGGGGGGCGCCCGGGAAGTACCCCGCGCGCACCCACGCGAACTCCTTCGGTGCCAGCCGGCCGGCCCGCGCGGCGGCCAGGAGGCGAGCGAGCCGCGCGGTCACCGCTGGCTCGTCGGCAATCGGCACCGTATCGGACTGGGCCAGTGCCGGCACCAGCTCTGCCGCCAACGCTTCCACGATCTCTCCGGGCCGAGATCCCGCGAGGTTGGCGAGCACGGCGATCGAAAGGCTGTCATCCGGGTAGCGTGCGAAGTAGGTCTGGAATCCCTGCCACGCGCCGCCGTGCCGCTGGGCTCGCCGGCCATTGACCGGGTCCACGTCCCAGCCGAACCCGTACGGATAGTGCCGCCCGCTGGCCAGCGTGGCGGGAGCAAACACCTGGCGCCAGCTCTCCCGCGACAACACGGCGCCGGTCCCGATCGCGCGGTCCCACGCGACCAGGTCGAGCACCGTGAAGTAGAGAGAGCCATCAGCGGTAGTGTTGAGCTCCGGCGCCACCCATTCCTGGTTCTTCAGCTCGCCGTTCACCAGCCGGTATCCAGCGGCGCGGTTCGGAACGATGTCGGCCTCGCTGATCACGCGCGCGGTGGTCATGCCCGCCGGCCCGAACACGCGCTCCCGCAGCACGTCGCCGTAGAACTTGCCGGATACTCGGCGCACGATGACGCCGAGGAGCTGATAGCCGGTGTTGCTGTAGTTCCAGCGCGTGCCGGCGGGAAATTCGGTCCGCATGCCGAACGCGAGACGGGCGAGCTCGGCCTCGGTGTAGTTGCGCCAATAGTCGAAGCTGTCGGTGGTGTAGTCCGGAATCCCCGACGTGTGGGTCAACAGATGCCGGATCGTGATCGGCTGCCAGGCCTTCGGGGCGTCGGGCAGATAGGAGCGGATGGATTCGTCCAGGCGGAGCTTGCCGTCCTCGACCAGCAGCATCACCGCGGCGGCGGTGAACTGCTTGCCCAGTGACCCGGACTGGAAAATCGTTTCGGGCTTGACCGGGACCCGATGTTCGATGTTGGCGAAGCCGTAGCCCCG
>DASSUE010000165.1:0-3557 GCA_035707305.1 Gemmatimonadales bacterium | reverse complement strand
ACATCATGGAAGTCCGTTCAAGTAGTCGCGACCGAAGATTCAGTGGAGCGTGACCATGGGTAAGGTGATTGAATGTGCCAAGGTTGATCCGTCGTCCGGTTGCACATACGTCGTCCGCGGAAAGACCGACGAGGAAGTCGTTAGAAACGCGATGGAGCACGCCAAACAGCACGGGATCCGTGAGGCAACGCCCGAGCTCATGGCCAAGGTGAGGGGAGCGATCCGGGACGATAAGTAACCGGCCCATTACCCTCGTCCAGACAGCTGCGCCGAGTCTCGGAACTGCGCTTCTCGCCGGCGCCCTGGCAGGAGCGGTGGCGCTCGGCGTCGGTGGTCGGTTGTCCATGGCAGCCCTGGTCGTTCTCCGCGGCGATCGGCCCGATGTCACACTGGGCGGCTCGCTGGAAGTGATCGCGATTGGGGCTGGCTACGGAGTCGCGGGAGGCCTGCTCGCCCTGGGAGCCGGTCGGGTGCTACGGCTGCGGCCGACGTTGGCCCGGGATTGTCTGCTCGCGATGGGCCTCTTGGGAGTTGCGTGGTTGACCTCTCGAGTGGGCCGCAGTGCGGCGGCCGGGCTCAGTCATCAGCGCTGGGCGGCAGTGGTCCTCGCGGTCATCTGCTTCCTCGGATATGGCCTGCTACTTCACCGGCTGCTGGGCCGCCGGGCCGACCGCGGCGGGGATGGCGGTGCGGCACCACCAGCTGACCCGCTATGAAAGCGTGCTCGCGAGCCCACGGATGTACGACACGACCACCTTTCTGAACGTCGATCTGGACCTCACATCCCACGAGGACCTGGCGCCGCTGGCCGATGCACTGCGGCGCCAGGTGCATGCCCTCCATGTCGGGCGCGTCGGGCGGTGGTACCAGGCTCGCTTCGAGCTGAACGGACACCCACGGACACCCGACTCGGCGATCCGCCGCCTGGCCGGGGCTATCCAGCAGCTTCCACCGCGAGAGCGAGCTCGCTGGAACCGGGCCGCACGCCGGGACTTCAACATCGGCATTCAGGCAGCGGAGCGGCCACACTGTACCGAGTTCCCGATCCAACCGCCCACGGTTGCCCTGGTCGGCAAAATCGGCGGTCGCATCGTGCTGACGGTCTACGGCTCGTCGCTGGCGTGACCGCCTGCGGCCCGCGGTGAACCGGGGAGAGCGGATTGCCCGGGTACTCGGGGACCCCGTTGGCCGCGAAGCTCGGTATCCGCGCGGGCGCCGAGCTCTGCGCGGTGGACCCCCCGGACGGCTACCGCGGGCTCCTGGCGGCGCTCCCGGTGGGGGTCAGGTTCGTGGACGAGATCTCGGATCGGACCGATCTGGTGCACGTCTTCACGACATCGAAGGCGGGCCTGGCCAAGGCGCTGCGTGCCTACCGCCGACGGCTCAAGCCGGATGCGGTGGTGTGGGTCTCCTGGCCCAAGCGCGCGGCGAAGGTGGCGACGGACGTCACCGAAGACACGATTCGGGAGATCGCGCTGCCGCTCGGGTTTGTCGACGTAAAGGTGTGCGCCGTAACCGACGTCTGGTCAGGGCTCAAGCTCGTGGTGCGGAAGGAGCATCGGTGAGCTGATGACGAACCGCGCTTTCGTCGCGCGGTGATCTTCGCCGGCGTCTCGATCGTCATTGGCTCGGCGCTGGCCGGAGCCGGCGGTGGCGAGCCCTGGCCGACCGCTACCCGGCTCGTGACTCCTCGGTCGCGGATGAAGAACGCTATCGGTTCGCATCCCTGCGGACTGCCGGAGGGCTGGTAGGCACGGCCACCTACCGGAACTGCGTGACGGTCGGGCTCAATGGCCGAGGCATCTCGCTGGCGCTGCGGGGCCGTTCAGTCTGTTTCACCCCGCGCTGTTCATTCCGTGGGTGGGGATAGAGGGATTTCAGGCATCGATAGCCTCGGAGGGCGGGCAGCCCATCTGACGACTCGGCAGGGCGTAAGCCTGACACTGTACGGGAACGCGGCCGAAGCGATACTTAGAAGAAAAGCGGCGTCGTAGTCCCTACCTTTCTGGCCCAGCGACAGGTTCGATCACGCGGGAGGAACCTATGCCCCAGTTCGCGTGGACCCAGCAAATGAGAACAATCAGCGGCGCGCTACACACCCTGGAGGACCGGGTAGCGCACGGCGACCTGGCCGTAGAGGGCCTCGAGGAGTTCAAGAGCGCGGTGGACGACCTACGGCTCCGCGCCTGGGGTCTGCTGATGGCGACCAACGCCGACGACTATCGTGTGTTTCAGGAGCGCTTTCGGATCCGGCGCGGCAAGGAGATCTGTCAGACACTCGGCGCAGACTTGCGCGCGGGGACCGTGAGTGGCCAGCATCCGGAGCTCCCAGGGTCGCAGGAGGCCGCCCAGGAGCTCGCGGCTGCCGCGAACGAGGCCCGACAGCAGGCCTATTAGTGACTCCGTCCGGAACCCCGTGATCCTTTCGAGCCGCATCACCTGTCCGTCATGCCGCACCCAGACGACGGAGACCATGCCGGTGGATTCGTGCCTCCATCTGTACGAATGCCCCGGCTGCGGGACGCTCCTTCGCCCCCTCCCTGGCGACTGCTGCGTCTTCTGCTCGTACGGCGACGTTATATGTCCTCCGCGCCAGCCTCCGGATCCCGCGCCCTGAGCTGTCGTTCGCGCTCCGACCTCACGATACGGGGTCGGCGCGCGCCATGAAGCATCCTGCTTCCGCGTTGCGGACGTGCACGTACTCGGCACCGGTAGTTACCAGCAAGCGCTCGAGCACCTCGTCCGGAGCGTCCTCGCGCGCGCGATCCCGACCCAACAGCTCCCCGCCCGGCCCGTACGCCTCGAAAAGGAGTGGCAAGGTACGAAAGCCGGCAGGCAACGCGCCCGAATCGTATCGGGAGCACGGCGACGCATGGATGAAGACCGGCCCGGGCGCCGGGACGCTGGCGGGATCGCGGAATGGCTGATAGGTAAAGAGGATCCGCTCATCCACCCCGACGGCAAAGGTGCGAAGGCAAAGCCGGCACGGACCGTAACCGGTGGCCGTCTCGCGATGGGCAGGGTGCCGATACTGCGGCGAAAGCAGCGTCCCGCGCACTTCGGCTGCCAGTTGACTTGGAATCCCGGTGATCCGAAACGGCACGGCAAGGCCTCCTGTTTGAGATGCAGGCTACGGTACCAGCCGCGCTGAAGGCCGGCTATCCGTTCCTTGCGGTCGAATTCACGTTCCGCCGGACCGAGGGAGACGCGGCGATGGACGCCGAGCTGACGGACGAGCTCCTCGTGGTTCTCGTCATGCACCTGGACTCCGGCGTGACCGGCGAGCCCCTGGTGGACTGGGCAACGTCGGCGTTGGAGCGCGGCCTTGACAGTCCGGCGCTCACCTGGCTGGCCGGCCTTCCCCGCTCCTGCTCGGTGTTCGAGTCCGCTCCGCTGCTCGATCGCGCGCTTCGCGAGCTGTCACTTCCGCCGTTACCGGATCCCGAAGGCCTGAGGCGCGCATACGTCTCCGCGGTGAGCCGGCAGCTCCTGGCCGGCAAGCTGACGCCGAACGAAGCCCTCGACCGGGTGCATCGGCATGCTGTCTCACCGCTCAA
>DASSUE010000164.1:0-8702 GCA_035707305.1 Gemmatimonadales bacterium | reverse complement strand
GGAGCTGGGACACGACGTTCCGCTGGAGCCGCTCATCTTTCTGAAGCCGAACACCTCGCTGCTGGCGTCCGGTGACGCCATCCGGCTGCCGAGCGTCTCCCAGCAGGTGGAGCATGAGGCGGAGATCGGCGTCGTGGTGGGGCGTCGGCTGCGCCACGCCTCGGTGGAAGAGGGTGAGCGCGCAATCGGCGGGATCACCTGTGTCAACGACGTCACCGCCCGCGACCTGCAGCGCAAGGACGGGCAGTGGACGCGTGCCAAGGGGTTCGACACTTTCTGCCCGGTGGGGCCGCGGGTCGCGTCGGGCATGGATTGGCGCACCGCCGAGGTACGCTGTCGCGTCAACGGTGTGGAGCGCCAACGCGGGAACGCGGGCGAGATGCAGTTTCCGATTCCGCTCCTGTTGTCCTACATCAGCGGGATCATGACGCTGGAACCAGGCGATTTGATCGTCACCGGCACGCCGGCCGGCGTCGGGCCGCTGAGAGACGGCGACGTCGTCGAGGTGGAGATCCCCGGCGTGGGGATTCTCTCGAACCCCGTAAAGGGCGACAACCATCGATGATCGAGTCGAGTCAGCGGCTGCGCGCCCTCCCGGGCTATCCGCTCGCCGAGATCCCGACGATCAAGCGGCGACTGCTGCAGGCGGGCGTCGACGTCATCGACTTGGGCGCCGGCGACAACGACGTTCCCGCCGATTCGAGCATCGTCGAAGCGATGCGCGACGCCGTGCGGGATCCCGCGCTGGGCAAGTACGGCTTCCAGCAGGGGCTCATGGAGTTCCGGCAGGCGGCCGCGCGATGGGTGGAGCGCCGGTTCGGCCAGCGATTCGACCCGGTTACCGAGCTGCTTCCGCTCATCGGCTCGAAAGAAGGGTTGTCCCATCTGCCGCATGCCGTCATCAATCCCGGCGATGTCGCCATCGTTCCCGAGCCGGGCTATCAGGCCTACATCGGCGGGTCGATTTTAGCCGGCGCCGATGTTCACACCGCGCCGCTCAGGGCCGAGCGGCAGTTCCTGGTGGAGCTCGATGCGCTGCCGGAGGCGACGCTCCGGCGGGCGAAGATCGTCTTCCTCAACTATCCCAACAATCCGACCTCGGCGATCGCGCCGCGCGAGTATCTGGTCCGCACGGTGGCGGCCTGCCGTCGTTATGGTATTCTGCTCGCCTACGACAACGCGTACTGCGACCTGACCTTCGACGGCTACGTCGCACCCAGCATCTTCGAGATCGAGGGCGCCCGGGACGTGGCGATCGAGTTCTTCTCGCTCTCCAAGAGCTTTTCCATGACCGGCTGGCGGATCGGCTTCGCCGTGGGGCGGCCGGAGCTGATCGGCGCGCTCACGCGGGTCAAGTCGTACGTGGACACCGGGCCCTGGCTCGCGATCCAGCGCGCGGCGATCACCGCGCTCGACCACGCCGAGCGCTTGGTATCTCCGATCCGAGACGAGCTGGCGCGGCGACGGGACGCCGCGGTGGCAGCCCTCAAGGAAGGTGGGTTCGCCGCGGAGGTGCCGAAGGCCGCGATGTATCTGTGGGTCGCCTTGCCCGAGGGCATCGCATCGGCGGCGTTCGCGCGCCGCGCGCTCGAGGAGCGCGGGGTGGTGGTCCTGCCCGGAAGCGGGTTCGGGCCGGCCGGGGAGGGGTATTTCCGCATCGCGCTCGTAACCTCCGCGTCGCGGCTCGGCGAGGCAATCGGGCGGCTGAGCGAACTCTTGGCACAGTCTCGTGGCACCGTCGCGACGACCGTTTGAGCTCGAGCCGCCGCGCCCGCGGCGCTGGCCCTGGACGGCGGTTCTCGCGAGCCTCGCCGTCCACAGCCTGCTCTTGTTCGGCTACGTCACCGGTCGGATTCCAGTGTTTCCGCCGCGGCCGGCGCAGCTGGTCGTGCTCACACCCGCTCCCGAAGGTCCGCGCGCCGTCGAGCTGCCGTTCCGGGAGGCACGGCCCGACGTCGGGGCGCCCGCGCCGCCGGTCCGCCAGCCGCGCCGCCTGCCCGACGTGCCCGCGGTGCCCGAGATCGCGATCCCCGAGCTCAGGCTTCAGCCGGCCGACACCGGAATCCGGCGCGCGCCGTCGGCTCCATCCCGCGGGCCGGTGGGGCGCATTGGACCCGGGCTGGGCGAGGGTGTTCTCTGGGTGCGCCCGCTCCCGCTCCCGCCGCGGGACCTGGCGCAGCGGCTTCGGAAGACGCACGGGGAGCTGGTCGACAGCGCCGTGACTGCGACCATTCAGGCGTTTCTCGATTCGGTGGCTCGGGAGCCCCAGGATCCCAACGCGGAGTGGAGCACCAACCTGGCGGGGAAGAAGTTCGGTCTGAGCGGGAAGTATCTGACCGTGGCAGGACTTCGGATTCCCGCCGCGGTGCTCGCGCTGCTGCCGATCGGCGGCGGGTTCAATCAACAGAAGGCGTTCGACCGCACGGATGATCTGCTCGCCGACCTCCGGCAAGCTGCGCTCCGCGCCGAGACCACGGATCAATTCAAGGAAGCGATTCGCGACCTTCGGCGCCGCAAGGAAGAGCAGCGGGAATTCGAGCGGAACCGGCGCACGCCGCCGCCGGCGGATCTCCGGTCACCGCCGCCGGTGGCGGATAGTACCCAGATGGTATCGTCGAACGACGACAGGTCTCATCCCTGACTTACTGTCCCCCCAGCAGGTCTTCCAGCGCCCGGTCGACGACCTCCGACGTCTGTCCCTCGATCACCTTCCGCAGAACGTCGGCGGCCTCGAGAGGCAGGCTGTCCGGATGGACCCGATCCTTGGCGAACCTGACGATCGTGCCTAACGGGATCGGCGCGACGCGCGGGTCGCCGTCCTCTCCTTCATCGTCCTCGGCTTCGCTGATCGCGGCCTCGTAGCTCGCGCCGGGGACGCTGTCGGCCCAGGGCTCGTCCTCGTCGCGATCGCCCTCCAGCTCCAGGTCTTCCGGCAGGACCACCATCGCGAAGAGCTGGCACTGAAGCCCCGGCGGGGCCTCACGCGCGACGAGGACCACCGGCACCGGCTGCTCGAAGAATCCGTGCTCCTGCACCTTGGCCCACGCCTCGGGCGGCAGCGCGCAGCGCGCTACCAACCGGTCGTTGCGGTAGGTGCCCATGCACACCATTCCGTCGGGGGTGCGCTCGTCTTCCAGCAGCTCCACCCGCAACGGCACCGGGTCCTGCGTGGCGGCGAGCGCCGCGGGCGTCGGAGTGCCGCCGGGCGTTTCCGCGGATGACCATTCTTCGCTCATGCCCGGAGCGTAGCCCGGTACAGCGGGAACCGCCAGTCAGCGTTCACGGGTGTGTAAGCGTGCCGTCGGGCTCGAAAAGCACCGCGTCAGGTCCGAAGTCGTCGGTCGAGAGGCGATTCACCAGGTCGACTGCGTTCGCGGCGCCGTCGGGCAGGGGACCGCTGCGAGGTTCCTGCCGCATGGGGATGAGCCGGCCCGTTTCCACCCGTCCGTCGCTCGCGAGCGTAAGGCGAAGCACCCCGGTGATGCCAAGCGGGCCGGCGAGGCTGAAGCCGCGATAGGTCGCGAAGTTTCCGAGCGAATACGCGATGAGCCGGTCGCGATACCACTCCATGCCGCGCAACACGTGGGGACCGTGCCCCACCACGAGATCAGCACCCGCGTCCACGACGGCGTGGGCCCAGGCCCGCAGATCGCCGCGCGGCTCCTTCCCCAGGAACTCCGGGCCGGGACCAACGCGGGTCGCGGCGGCCCCCTCGGTACCGCCGTGGAACGTGACCACCACGATGTCGGTGAGCCGTTCCACCGAGTCTACCACGGTCACGCTGCGGGGAATGTCGAGCAGGTCGTACGAGTGGGGGTATGTCGCAAACCCCACGAGACCGACAACCGTGACGCTGTCGCCGCGGCGCACCGTGTCGATGGCGATATGCCCCAGCGGGCCGTACCACTTGAGCCCGAGGGAGGTCAAGGTCCGTTCGGTCGACGCGCGACCGTCCAGGCCATAGTCGTGCGCGTGATTGTTCGCCAACCCGAGGTGCGTGAATCCCGCCTCACGCAGTCGAGGTGCCAAGTGGACCGGCGTGAGAAACGCGTAACAGCCGGGACGGGAGCGCGTAGTATCGGGCGGCACCGGGCGGGACCTCGAGCGCTTGGCGGGACGGCGGGGCGTCCGATCCACGCACTTCTCGCTCGTACCGGTGTCGGCCAGGACGCCCTCCAGGTTGCCAACCACCAGGTCGCCGTTGAGGAACGGCCGGACGCTCGACAGGAACGCACGTCCGCTGTCCGGCGGAACGCCGTCGGGCAGCGTGGTGGTTCCGAGGTTGATGTCACCGACGAACGCCAGGCGAACGGGAACCCGGGTCCGGACCGGCGGCGGTGTGGGAATAGGCGGCGGCGTTGGCTTCGGCGCCGGCTCAGGTGCGGGTTCGCGCGGCTTTTCCGGAGCGGGCGCGGGGGTGGTGACCGGCGGGGGAGCCGACGAACAGCCCGCGAGGATGGTGACGAAAGCGAGCGCGAGCGCGGCGCCCGACCTCACTCGCGCGCTCCGTTCCATCCGCTCAATCGGCGCAGGCTCTCATCCCGCCCGACGACGGCGAGCAGCTCGTTGACCGGCTCGGAGACCGTCGAGCCGGTGAGCACCACTCGCACCGGCTGCAAGAGATCGCCGAGCTTGAGCGAGTGGGCCTCGGCCGCGGCCTTGAGCTGATCCAGCAGCACCGGAGGCGTCCACCGGCTCGCGTCGATCGGCTCGAGGGTGCGGTGCGCCAGCGCGACGCTCGCGTCGAACCGGTCGCCCATCTTTCGGAGCAACTGGTCGGCCTTGTCATCGCGGCGCACCCGCCTGCTGTCCAGCCGGACGGCGACCCGTTCGGCCAGTTGAAGGATGGTGCGGGCCCGCGACTTGACCGAGTCGATGATCGGAAGCAAGTCGCGACCGCCGGTCGCAACCCCGAGCCGACCCAGCTCGCGCTCTACCGCCGGGCGAAGCTCCGTCGCCGGGGTCGCGGACAGATACTCCCCGTTCATCCACTCCAGCTTTGCGGTGTCGAACACGGCCGCCTTGCTCTGGATGCCCTCCAGCGAAAACAGCTCGATCATCTCGCGCTCGGGCAGGATCTCGCGGTCGCCACCGGGCGACCAGCCGAGCAGCGCGAGAAAGTTTCGCATGGCGGCGGGAAAGATGCCCTGGTCCTGGTAATCCCCGACCGCCGTCGCGCCGTGACGTTTGGAGAGCTTCTTCCCGTCGGTCCCCAGGATCATCGGCACGTGAGCGAAGACCGGCGTGGGCTGGCCCAGCGCACGGTAGAGCAGGATCTGCTTGGGCGTGTTGGACACATGGTCGTCGCCGCGAATCACGTGCGTGATCCGCATGTCGATGTCGTCCGACACCACCGCGAGGTTGTAGATCGCCGACCCATCGCTCCTGAGGATCACGAAGTCGTCGAAGTCCTGGCTTTGAAAGCTGATTCGGCCGTGCACGGCGTCGTCCCACGCCACCTCTTGGTCCGGGACCAGGAAGCGGATGGTAAAGGGCAGGCCGGACTCGAGCCGCGCCGCTACCTCCGCGGCGGACAGCCGGAAGCAGCGCCGGTCGTATCGAAAAGCGGTGCCTGCGGCCTCGGCCTCGGCGCGACGGGCATCGATCTCCTCCTTGGTGCAGAAGCAGCGGTACGCCTGCCCCTCGGCCAGCAGACGCTCGGCGTCGGCCCGGTGGCGATCGGCGTAGGCGCCTTGGAAGTAGGGACCCTCGTCCCAAGTGATGCCC
Source organism: Gemmatimonadales bacterium (assembly GCA_035707305.1). Classification (GTDB taxonomy): domain Bacteria; phylum Gemmatimonadota; class Gemmatimonadetes; order Gemmatimonadales; family GWC2-71-9; genus DASQPE01. The sequence continues at coordinate 2,975 of DASSUE010000164.1, read as the reverse complement.
AGCCAGGTGAGCCCGTCCAGAATCACCCGGGTATGCTCGTCCGTACTGCGCTCGCGGTCGGTGTCTTCGATCCTCAGGATGAATTGACCACGGGTCTTTCGCGCGAACAGCCAGTTGAACAGCGCCGTGCGCGCCCCGCCGACATGCAGGTAACCGGTAGGGGAGGGTGCGAAGCGAACCCGGACGGACGCGGACGACGCCATGCAGGGGCCCTTTACAAAGTGAGCAGTGAGCAGCGATCAGTGGCCGCGAGCTGGAGCCATCGCCGTCCGGCGGAGCTCCTGCACGCCGCTGCCTGATCGCTACTCACTGCGGGAACGGAGCGGGAGGGATTCGAACCCTCGATAGGGGTTTTTACCCCTATGCCGGTTTAGCAAACCGGTGCCTTCAGCCACTCGGCCACCACTCCACGCTGGGCACAACGATTCGGCGGCCCTGCGAACGCGAGCGGAAATTCGCATCCAGCCTCAGCCACCGCAACCCCGCGCGCACTCGCGGTCGCCCAGGCTTGCCCGTCCTTCCGGTCGGCCTCTATGTTCCGTCGCGCAGAACCCATCAAATAGGAGTTCGTGGACGCTCCATGGTTAAGAAGGCAGGATCCGGGTCGTTTGTTCGGCCTCCGGGGGGCTTCGTTGTCCTGGTGGTCGACGACGAAGAGGCAGTGCGTCAGCTCGCGTCCCGGATGCTCACATACACCGGTTACCGCTCCGTTCAGGCCAGTCATGCCCGCGAGGCGCTCGCAACGCTGGAGCAGGATCCGGCGAACATCCATCTCGTCCTCACCGACGTGAAGATGCCGGGAATGAACGGGGGCGAGCTGGGCCGTCAGATCGCGGCCCGCTGGCCGGGGAAGCCGGTCCTCTACATGTCGGGGTTTGCGTCGGAGATCTTCCAGGGCGGTCTGCTGGAACCCTCGGCGCCGTTTCTCGCCAAGCCGTTCACGCAGGACGATCTCGCCGCCAAGGTACGGGCTCTGATCGGCAGCTGACGATTTGCGAGGGGAGCGGCGTGGGAGAGATTCGAACTCTCGAGGGGCTTGCGCCCCTGGCGGTTTTCAAGACCGCTGCATTAGACCACTCTGCCACCACGCCCAACCTCAAACCTGCCGCGACTCCGGTACTCGAACAACCCGGTTTGCCGTGCCAGACTCTCCCGCGGGCCCCGCATTCTGCGCCAGTTTTTGCCGAGACCGAGGGCCAGCGAGTCGACGGTGGATCCCGCCGTCAAGAAATCGACCCAAGAGCCGACTCGAGCGCAAGCGGGGAAGTGATTCCTTCATACCAACTTCGATGAGCTTGCTCACCGAGCCTGTCACGCTGGTCGTGCAACGGTCCACAGTCTGCCGATAGACGCCCTCCGGAGTCTCGGCCGCGCCCCGCGGCCAAGTCCCCAGGAGGCCAGATGTTCCCGAACCTGCGCCCATCGACGCGCGGCCTCGCCGCGCTTGCCGCGGTGGTGACCGCCGGATGCAACTTTGCCCCCGAGGGCTACCAGCCAATGGAGCCGCCCCCCCAGTATCGGGCCTGGTTTGCCGAAACCGAAGCGTGCTCGGGGCGCGCCGGGAATTTCGATCGCCTGGTGTTCCACGTGGTGGAGGGGGAGAGCTTCGAGTGCCCGAGCGGCCGCTGCGTAGGCCGCTGGAACGACAACCATCACATCTACATCGCCAGCGCGTACGTGAACAACGAGCTGGTCGTGCGCCACGAGATGCTGCACGACCTGCTGGGACGGCCGGGCCATCCCGACCCGCCTTTCGGCAACGGTTGCCCGCTGACCTGGGAAGCGTGGCGCGACGCCCAGATGTCCGAAATGCCGCCGAGCGGCCGTCTGGCCGCGACCACCCCGCTCCACATCGACTGATTCATCATCGCCGGATGTTCCAGGCCACCGCCCGCGCGATCGAGTCGGCGCGGGCGGCTTCCTCTGAAAGATTCGCCTTTCTCAGTGATTCGGCCGCTCCACCGTACACGATAGAATAGAGCTGCAGGATGGACGACGACGGCGCGTCTACCCACCCGCGCGGCCGCTCACGCGCCGCGGTGTCCCAGTGATATGTGTTCCACAAAAGCTCGCGGGTTCGCGGCAGGTCGAGGTAGCCGAGCGACGTGCTGAGCACGATCGAGTCGGTCGGCTGAACCGGCTTCGGCATCAGCTTCCGCACCAGGCCCTGGCTGACCAGATACCCGGACAGACCCAGCGTCTGGTCGGGATATCCGCCATCGCTCCAGCTGAAGAAGACGGGACGCTTACCGGCGTTGTCGCGGATCAGGAAGATGGTGGCGAGATCCTGGAGCAGCAGATACTCCTGGCCGAACACGATCGTAATGCTGTCCACCTGAACGCCGCCGCCCTTCTGCGGCACCTGCATCACTTCCGGCAGGCTGTCCAGCTCGGCCAGATCGAGCGAGAACGCCGGCGTGGTCGGGTGCACCCATCGATCGGCTCCCTTGCGCCACAGCTCGGCGGCACGCGACGGCTCGAAGATCGGGGTCTCCCGCCGCCGAAGCTGGCGCAGGTGCCAGCGGGTGTTCATCAGCGACAGATTGGCCAGCGTCACGTCGGGACGCACCCGCTCGACTTCCTGCGCGTACCAAAGCGGGAACGTGTCGTTGTCGCCGGCGGTGATCAGAATCCCGTAGGGTTCCACCGACTGCAGGATGTCCACCGCGAAATCGCGGGCCAGGCGTTCGTTCGCCCGGCTCGCGGTGACGCGGTTTCCGACGAGGGGAATCAAGGCGAGCGCCAGGATCGGCGTGGCCAGCGCCCAGCTTCGCTCACCCACCCTAGGCCGTAACATCTCGGCCCCGGCCTGGACCAGAGCGCCGAGGCCGAGCGCGACGAAAACCCCGTAGGCGGAAAACGACCCCATGAAGAAGTAGTCCCGCTCGCGGACTTCCCGCGGCAGGTCGGGCTGCTCAGGATACTGGGAGTAGCCGTACTTGAAGTTCATGTAGAAGACCAGCGCGACGCTCAGC